>CAZUKT010000544.1:0-3319 GCA_964620975.1 uncultured Rubrivivax sp.
GCTGTGCAGGCAGCGCGCCAATCTGGATGACGGCTTCGCCTTCCACCACCACGGCGCTGGTCTCGCCGCGTGTGTTGCTGGCCGCCACGGGGCCCACGGTCACGCTGACGGTTTGCCCGGCGGCCGCAGGCAACACCCGCAGCGGCACCACCTGGTCACGGCCCGGCTCGATGCGAAAAGCCGCGCGGCCCGCTTCGGCCGCGCCTTGCGAAGCAGCTTGCAGCAGCGTGGCGTCAAAGCTGATTTCACCTTCCAGCAGGCTGTCGGATCGGTTGGCCAGCGTCACGCTGACCACCCCGCCCACGGTGCCGCTGGCGCTGGCAGCCAGGTTCAGGGCGGCAGCGCGGCCGGGTGCGGCTGTGCCGGCCGCCCCACCTGGGGCGTCAGGGCCACCGGCTGCACGGGCCGCTGCTGCCGTGCGCGGTGGCAGGCGTGCGGCAGCGGTGTCCGACAGGCGCAGCGGTGTGTCGCCCGGGCTGGCTTCGCTGCCGCCGGCACCGTTGCCCAGCGCCACGTCGGGCGGCACGATGTTGCGCACCACACGTGGGGTGATGAGCAACACCACCTCGCTGCGGTTGCGGTCGTCGGTATGCAGGCCAAACAGGCGGCCGATGATCGGCATGGCAGCCAGGCCCGGCAGCCCGCTCACACCCTTGGCGTCTTCGTTGCGGATGAGTCCGGCCAGGATCTGCGTTTCGCCGTCGCGCAGCCGCAGCGTGGTGCTGGCTTCGCGTGTGCCCACCTGGTAGCCCACCGAACCCTGAGGTCCGGCCACCCGGCCCTTGAGCGTGCTGACTTCCAGGCTGACCTTCATCACCACATCGCCTTCGAGCTGCACGCTGGGCTCCACTTCCAGCTTCAGGCCCACGTCGAGATAGCTCACGCTGCTTGAAAAGCCATTGGCCGTGGACGTGGTGGTAAAGACCGGCAGCTTTTCGCCCACCAGCACCTTGGCCTTGTCGCGGTTGCGCGCCCGCAGCCTGGGGTTGGCCAGGGTGTTGGAGCGTGTCAGCGTCTGGCGCAGTGTGGCCAGCAGGGCCGGGTTGGCCACGCTGCCGCGGAATTCACTGCGCCGGCCCAGCTCCACCAGGCCGCTAAGGCCCGGCACGCCAAACTGCACCTGCTCGGGCCACTGCAGGCCCAGTTCGTCCAACTGGGTGCTGGCGATCTCCAGCACTTCCACTTCCAGCACCACCTCGGGCTCCGGCAGGTCAATGGCGGCCAGCAGCCGCTCGACCAGGCGCACCACCTCGGGTGTGTCGCGCACGATGATCTGGTTGAGCCTTTCATCGATGTGGATGTCGCGTGTCTTGGCCATGGTGCGCACCAGGGCCTGGGCCTGTTTCACGTCGGCATTGGCCAGGTAAAAACTGCGTGTCACCAGTTCCCGGTGCTCACGTTGCTTGGCCGTGGTGTCGGGGTAGATGAAGAGCGTGCGCTCGTTGAGTGTCTTGCTGGCCAGTTGCTGCGTGCTCAGGATCAGGCGCAGCGCTTCGGCCACTGGCGTGTCGCGCAGCCACAGGTTGACGCGGGTGTCGGGTTTGACGTCGCGGTCAAAGACAAAGTTGATGCCGTGGGTGCGGCCCAGGCCTTCAAGCACGCTGCGCAGCGGTGCGTCGCGGAATTCCACCGACACACGGGCTTGCAGTGCCGCGGCCAACACGGGCGCCTGGGTTTGCGCAGGTGTCTGCGTCTGCGCATCACCCGTGCCGCCGCTGGCCTGCCGTTCACGCAGCTTGCGTTGCAGCGCACGCGCGGCGGGGTCGCCGGGTTGCTCGGCCAGCAGCCGCGTGATGTGGGCTTCGGCCAGGCGCGTTTGGCCGGCGGCCAGCGCGTCGGCCGCAGCGCGTTGCAGCGTGGCTCGCGCCTGCCCACGCTCGATGTCCTGTGCCAGCGCACGCACCCTCGGCTGCGTGGCGTCCAGCGCCTGGGCACGTTGCAGCCAGGTCTGCGCGGTGTCGATCTGCCCGCTGCTGCGGGCGCTTTCGGCCTGCATCACGTAGTGCGCCAGCGCGGCCTCGCGCAGCCGCACTTCGGTGCTGCGCAGGGTGTGGTCGGCCGGGTCGCGCTGGCGCGCCTGGGCCAGCAGTTGCAGGGCCTGCTCGTGGCGGCCGGTCAGCGCCAGTTGCATGGCGTCGTCGGCCGTGGGTGTGGTGGTGCAGGCGGTCTGGGTGAGCCACAGGCTGGCCACCACCAGCCCGGCCAGGGCCAGCCGCATGGGCGTGGAAGTTTGCAGACGGTTTGGGTTCATGCGGGCTTGAATTTCAGGGTGTGGCGCGTGTCGCCGTCGGCGGCGCGAAGGGTGACGCTGCGCTCGGCCACGCGTTCAACGGTCCAGCCCGCGTCCAGCGTGTCGCCTTCGGCCACCACCAGCGTGCGGGGCCCGGCTTGCAGCAGGGCGCGCACGCGGCCGTCTTCGTCCAGCAAACCGATCAGTTGGTAGGGTGGCGGTGCTGGCAGCAGGCTTGTGGGCGCTGACGCCGCGGTGGCTGCCGCCGTGGCCGCCGCAGACCCACGCTCTGCGCCGCTGCGGGTGGAGCCGCCTTCAGCCCAAGCGGCAGCGGCCAGCGCCGCCACCTGCGGCAGGGGCTGGTCGTCACGGGCTGCCGGGCCGGCGGGCCAGGGCAGGGCGCCGGCCCTTGGCCGGGTGTCGCTGGCCGTGCCCAACGCAGGCCGGCCCGCAAGCTTGCCGCGGGCCGGCGGCGGCGCCACTTCTTCCTCAGGCAGCCAGCTCACCAACGCGGTGCCCAGCAAGGCCAGCGCCAGCGCCCAACGCAAGGGCGTTGACAAGCGTGGTGCGGCTGCGTCGGGGCCGGTGTTTGCGGTGTTTGGGGTGGTGGGGTTCAAGGTGCCGCCCCGTCAAGCCGCGTGTACAACGACCAGCGCAGCTCGGCGCGCAGGCCGCCGGCCGCGTCGTCGTCGCGCCGCAGGCGCAGGCTGTCCAGTGCCAGCGCCGGGTCGTTGCGCAGGCTTTCGGCCACAAAGGCGCGCAGCGCCGCGTAGCTGCCTTCGGCGGGCATTTGTATGCGGTAGTGCACCAGGCCCAGCGTGGGTTCGCTGTGTGCACGCATGTCCATGGCCTGCAGCGCCAAACCACGCTTTTGCGCCACCGCCAGCAGCGCGGCCACGCGTTTGGCGCGGCCGTTGGCCGGTGGGAATGCGCTGCGAAACGCCGGGCCAGTGCCGCTGGCCGTGACGGCGTCGTCGCCCCGCAATGCGGTGGCACGGCGTGCAGCGGCACGTTGCTGGAGCAGCCGCGTTTCTTCTTTGACGGTTTCGGTGGCCTGCAAGGTGGCTGGTGTGGCCACAAAGCCCAGCG
>CAZUKT010000545.1:0-3296 GCA_964620975.1 uncultured Rubrivivax sp.
GTCGATGCCGGCAATGGCCACCGTGCCCTCGCGCTCCAGGTAATGCGGCAGCGTCATGGTCGCGCGGAAATTGGACACACGCAGTGGCACGTCCTTGACGATCAGGCCAGCGGCATGGACCTTGTTGGACTCGACGTCCTCCTCATTGACACCCACGTTGCCGATGTGCGGATAGGTCAGCGTGACGATCTGCCGGCAGTAGCTGGGGTCGGTGAGGATTTCCTGGTAGCCGGTGAGGGCCGTGTTGAACACCACCTCACCCACGGTGCTACCGATGGCACCGATGCTGGTGCCAAGAAAGGTCGTGCCGTCTGCGAGGGCAAGAAGTGCGGGGGGCAGAACGGGCAGCAAGATGAAAGACTCCGGGGTTCGCGCGCTCAGCGCCCGCCGCTTTCGGGCTGAAAACGGAGGGGTCCGAGTGGAAACCGACGACGGAGTTTCGTGAGCGCTGCGTTGTTTACGGGTAAACCGCCGGATTGTAGCCGGCGGACAGGCGTCAGCGGCTCAAGACCCAAGCGCGGCGATGGCAGCGCGCGCGATCTGCGCGTCTTCACCCGACTTGACGCCGCTGACACCCACGGCACCCGCGCATTGGCCGCCCACCATGACGGGCACGCCACCTTCAAGCATGCCCTGCAGCGCAGGTGCGCTCAGAAAAGACGTACGGCCCTGGTTGATCATGTCTTCGTAGACCTTGCTCTCGCGGCGGCCCAGCGCGGCCGTACGCGCCTTGGCCGGGGCGATTTCGGCAGAAATCGGCGCCGCGCCGTCCAGCCGCTGCAGCCACAGCAAATGGCCGCCATCGTCAACGATGGCAAAGGTCACGGCCCAGCCGTTGTTCGTGGCTTCGGCCTCGGCGGCTGCGGCCATTGCGCGCAGGTCGCCCAGTGAAAGGGTAGGTTTGGTGTTCATGGCCATGACGATACCAAGCCCGCCGGCAAGCCAGCCCAGGAAGTGGGGACTTGGGACGCTGCGCTCAAGGGAACCTAGAATCTCGGCTTGACTCGAATTGCGGGTCCAACAAGCTCGGAGGCTTCATGAATCAAAGCGTGCAGAACTTTCCAGGCCTCGCCGGCAGTGGCGCACAGGCCGCCGAACGCAACCGCGTGCTGCGCAATACCTACTGGCTGCTGGCACTGTCCATGGTGCCCACCGTGCTGGGCGCCTGGATAGGGGTGCAGACAGGCGCCATGAAGGCACTGGGCGGTGGCACCGGCCTCATCGTGTTCCTGGTCGGCGCGTTCGGCTTCATGTTTGCCATCGAGAAGTTCAAGAACTCGGCTGCGGGCGTGCCCCTCCTGCTCGGCTTCACCTTCTTCATGGGCTTGATGTTGTCGCGCCTGGTGGGCAGCGTTTTGGGCCTGGCCAACGGCGGCAGCCTGATCATGACCGCTTTTGCCGGTACCGGCGCCATCTTCCTGGGCATGGCCACGATGTCGAGCATCGTCAAGCGCGACCTGACGAACATGGCCAAGTTCATGTTCATCGGCGTCATCCTGCTGCTGGTGGCGGGCATCGCCAACTTCTTCATCCAGAGCAGCGCGCTGATGATCACGCTGTCGGTGCTGGCCATCGGCATCTTCTCGGCCTTCATCCTGCATGACCTGAAGCGCGTGCAAGACGGCGAAGAAACCAACTACATCACCGCCACGCTGGGCGTTTACCTGAGCCTGTACAACGTGTTCAGCAACTTGCTGGCGCTGCTTGGCATCTTCGGCGGCGAACGCGATTGATTGCGGGCTGCGGCCTGGCATGACAGCGGGGCCCTCGGGCCCCGTTTTTCATTCTGCCGGCGGCGGCTCGGTGTTGCCTGGCGGCACCAGGTCAAACACCGCCATGCTCTCCACGTGCGCCGTGTGCGGGAACATGTTCACCACCCCAGCCAATGAACAGCGGTAGCCCGCCTGGTGCACCAGCAGCCCGGCGTCGCGTGCCAGCGTGGCGGGGTTGCAGCTGACGTAGACGATGCGCTGCGGCGGCGTCCAGCCCTCGGTGCCGTGCAGGTCGGCCACCGCCTTGGCCAGTGCAAAGGCACCCTCTCGGGGCGGATCCACCAACCAGCGCTGTGATGTGCCCATGGCGCGCAGTTCTTCGTGAGTGATCTCAAACAGATTGCGCGCCTCGAAGGCCGTTTTCGCCGCCAGGCCGTTGAGTTGCGCGTTGGCCCGGGCCCGTGCCACCAGCGTTTCGCTGCCCTCGATGCCCAACACCTGCGCCGCGCACGTGGCCAGCGGCAGCGTGAAGTTGCCGAGGCCGCAGAACCAGTCAATCACACGTTCGTGTGGCTGCGGCGCCAGCAAACGCACAGCGCGCTGCACCAGGACACGGTTGATGTGGGGGTTGACCTGCGTAAAGTCGGTGGGCTTGAAGGGCATGGTGACGCCGAATTCCGGCAGCGCGTAGGCCAGTGCCGGACCACCTTCGTCCAGCAGCGTCACCGTGTCCGGGCCCTTGGGCTGCAGCCACCACTGCACGCCATGCACGGCACCAAATTCGCGCAGCCGCTGCGTGTCGGCAGGCGTCAGTGGCTCCAGGTGGCGCAGCACCAGGGCTGTCACGCTGTCGCCGGCGGCCAGTTCGATCTGCGGCAGGCGGTCGCGCTGGTCCATGGCGCCTATGAGGTCGCGCAGCGGCATCAGCATGCGGCTGACCTTGTCCGGCAGCACCGGGCACACCTGCATGTCGGCCACATAGCGTGACTTGCGCTCGTGGAAACCAATCAACACCTTCCCCTTCTTGGCCACAAAGCGCACCGACAGGCGCGCCCGGTCGCGGTAGCCCCAGGCCGGGCCCTCAATGGGGCGCAACACACGCTCGGGCTTGACCTTGGCCAGGTGCCAGAGGTTGTCTTCCATCACCCGTTGTTTGACGGCCACCTGCGCGGCGGGGTGCAGGTGCTGCATCTTGCAGCCACCACAAGCACCAGCGTGCAGGCCGAAGTGCGGGCAGCCGGGGCGCACCCGCTGGGCGCTTTCGCGCTGCAGGGCGCTCATCTGGCCCTGCTCCCAGTTGTTCTTCTTGCGTGACACGTTGACCTGCACCCGCTCGGTGGGCAGGGCACCGTCAATGAAGACCACCTTGCCTTCGCCTTCACCGGCGGGGCGGTGTGCCACGCCCTGCGCTTCAAGGTCGAGCGATTCGACGTCGAGCCAATCCATTCCGTTTGCCATGCGGCCAATTCTCCCGGCGGCCAGCGCCGCCCAACAAGCCGCTAAGGGGCCTTAACGCGCAGGCAGCAACTTGGCCGGGTCAATGGGCTTGCCTTGGCGGCGGATCTCAAAGTGCAGTTGCACACG
>CAZUKT010000546.1:0-3279 GCA_964620975.1 uncultured Rubrivivax sp.
TGACATCAAAAGTGCGCAGGTTGCGGTTGTTGATGCCCAGCAGCGGGGTTTTCAGGCGCAGCGCGCGGTCAAGTTCGGCGCCGTCATGCACCTCCACCAGCACCGCCATGCCCAGGGCGTGGGCGCAGGCTTCCAGGTCGGCCAACTGCGCGTCGTCCAGGCAGGCGGCAATGAGCAGGATGCAGTCAGCGGCCATCACCCGCGCTTGCAGCAGTTGGTACTCATCCACCATGAAGTCCTTGCGCAGCACCGGCAGCGTGCAGGCGGCGCGCGCCTGCTGCAGATAGGCTGGCGAGCCCTGGAAGAACTGCTCGTCGGTCAACACGCTCAGACATGCCGCCCCGCCCGTCTGGTAGCTGGCTGCGATCTGCGCCGGTTCAAAGCGCTCACGCAGCACACCTTTGCTCGGGCTGGCCTTCTTCACCTCGGCAATGACGGCCGCCCGGCCTGCGGCCCACTTGGCACGCAGCGCAGCTTCAAACGGGCGCAGGTTGCTGCGCAGTTCGGCGGACTCGGCTTCAGCGCGCAGGCTCACCAGGCTGCGCACGGCGCGCGCTGCCGCTATCTCTTGGTGCTTGACGCCGACGATGCGTTGCAGGATGTCTGACATGGCGCTCAGGCCACCAAGAACTTCTGGCTCACGCTCACGAAGTGACTCAGCTTGGCCATCGCGCGGCCCGAGGCCACGGCCTCGCGGGCCCGCTTCACGCCGTCGGCCACGCTGCTGGCCACCCCCGCGCAGTACAGCGCGGCGCCCGCGTTGAGCAGCACCACGTCGCGGATGGGGCCGTCTTCATTGGCCAGCGCACGTTGTATGCACAGCACCGACTCTTGTTTGTTGGCCACCTTGAGCACACGCGAGTCGTACACCGGCAGCCCGAAATCACTGGGGTGCACCACAAATTCACGCACCTCGCCGTCCTTCAGTTCACCCACGGCCGACTCGCCCGACAGCGACAACTCGTCCATGCCATTCATGCCGTAAACCACCATCACGTGTTCGCTGCCCAGGCGCTGCAGCACCCGCACCAGGATGCCCACCAGGTCAGGATGGAACACACCCAGCAGTTGGTTGGGCGCGCCGGCCGGGTTGGTGAGCGGGCCCAGGATGTTGAAGATGGTGCGCACACCCAGTTCCTTGCGCACTGGCGCCGCGTGCCGCATGGCGGCATGGTGGTTGGGTGCAAACATGTAGGCCACGCCGGTTTCTTCCAGGCATGCCGCCACTTCGTCAGGCTTGAGGTTGATGTTGGCGCCCAGCGCTTCCATCACATCTGCCGAGCCCGAGGTGGACGACACCGCGCGCCCGGCGTGTTTGGCCACCCGCGCGCCGGCCGCAGCGGCCACAAACACAGCGGCCGTGGAGATATTGAAGGTGTGCGACGAGTCGCCGCCGGTGCCCACGATGTCCACCAGATGCGTGCGGTCGTGCACCGGCACCAAGGTCGCAAACTCGCGCATCACTTGCGCGGCGGCGGCGATTTCGCCCACGGTTTCTTTCTTCACGCGCAGGCCCATGGCCAGCGCGGCGATCATCACCGGGCTCATTTCGCCGCTCATGATGCGGCGCATCAGGGCCAGCATTTCGTCGTGGAAGATCTCGCGGTGTTCAATGACGCGGGTCAACGCTTCGGTGTTGGTGATGGGCATGGTGCTCACTCCTGGGTGCTTGGGATTCGTGTGGGGCCAAACGGTCAAAGTGCCGCACGCAACGCGGCCACGGCGTGCTGGATGTCGGCCGCCGACACGTCCAGATGGGTCACAAATCGCAGCCGGTAGAGGCCCGTGCACAGCACACCGGCCTCGCGCAGGCGGGCCACCACGCCGGCCGCCTTCTCGGGTGCCAGATCGACAAAAACGATGTTGGTTTGCGGCGTTTGCACCTGCACGCCAGCCAGCCCCTGCAGGCCTTCGGCCAAGGCGCTGGCATGCCTGTGGTCGTCGGCCAGACGGTCCACGTGGTGGTCCAGCGCATGCAGTGCGGCTGCGGCCAGCACACCGGCCTGGCGCATGCCACCGCCCAGCATTTTGCGAATGCGGTGCGCACGGGCAATGAATTCTTGCGAACCCACCAGCGCCGAGCCCGCCGGCGCGCCCAGCCCTTTGCTGAAACACACCGAGACGCTGTCAAAGTGGCGTGATATCTCGCCCACCGGCGTGCCAGTGGCCACGGCCGCGTTGAAGACCCGTGCGCCGTCCAGGTGCGTGGCCAGCCCCTTGCGGCGCGCCAGTGTGGTGGCGGCTTCGATGTAGGCCAGAGGCAGCACCTGCCCACCCCAGGTGTTTTCCAGCGCCAGCAGGCGCGTGCGCGCAAAGTGCGCGTCGTCGGGCTTGATGGCGGCTTCTATTTCGGCCAGGGTGATGCTGCCGTCGCCCTGCTGCGGCAGCGGTTGCGGCTGGATGCTGCCCAGCACGGCTGCGCCGCCGCCTTCCCAGCGGTAGGTGTGGGCCATCTGGCCGACGATGTATTCGTCACCGCGCCCGCAGTGCGCCATCAGCGCGCACAAGTTGCTCTGCGTGCCCGTGGGCACAAAAAGTGCCGCTTCTTTGCCAAGGGTGGCCGCAATGCGTGCCTGCAGGGCGTTGACCGTGGGGTCGTCACCAAAAACATCGTCGCCCACTTCAGCCGCGGCCATGGCAGCGCGCATGGCCGGCGTGGGGCGCGTGACGGTGTCGCTGCGCAGATCAATCATGGCTGCGCACCCATCTGCAAAAAGTTCTTCAACATGGCGTGGCCGTGTTCGCTGAGGATGGACTCGGGATGAAACTGCACGCCTTCCAGTGGCGTGGCCGTGCCGGCCAGGCCACGGTGGCGCACGCCCATGATCTCGCAGTCCTCGGCGGTGGAAGTGATCTCCAGGAAGTCCGGCAGCGAAGCCCGATCAATGGCCAGCGAGTGGTAGCGGATGACGCTGAACTTCTCGGGCAGCCCCAGGTACACACCCCGCTGGTCGGTGCAGATGGTGCTGGCCTTGCCGTGCATCTGCACCTGCGCCCGCACCACCTTGCCACCCAGCGCCGCACCGATGGCCTGGTGCCCCAGGCACACCCCCAGAAGCGGCAGTTTGCCGGTGAAGTGGCGTATGGCCTCGACGCAGATGCCGGCCTCGGCCGGGCTGCAGGGGCCGGGGGACAGCACCAATTGGTCGGGCCTGAGCGCGGCGATGCCTTCGAGCGTGATCTCGTCGTTGCGAAACACCCGCACGTCCTGGCCCAGCTCGCCAAAGTACTGCACCAGGTTGAAGGTGAAGCTGTCGTAGTTGTCGATCATCAGCAGCA
>CAZUKT010000547.1:0-3276 GCA_964620975.1 uncultured Rubrivivax sp.
AGGGCATCACCCTGCCTGGCGGGCAAGGCGGTTTCCTCTACCACGACCCCTGTCACAGCCCCATGAAGCTGCAGGAGCCCATGAAAACCGTGAAGGCGCTGCTGGGCCCCAATGTGCTGAAAAACGAACGCTGCTGCGGTGAAAGCGGCACCCTGGGCGTGACCCGCCCCGACGTGAGCACGCAAATCCGCTACCGCAAGGAAGAAGAACTGCGCAAGGGCGAGGTGGTGCTGCGCGGCATGCTGGCCACCACACCCGGGCTCAGCGCCGCCGCACAGGCCAACGTCAAGATCCTCACCAGTTGCCCAAGCTGCCTGCAAGGCCTGAAGCGCTTTGAAGACGACATGCAAAGCGGCCTGCTCGAAGCCGACTACATCGTGGTGGAAATGGCGCGTGTGCTGCTGGGTGAAAACTGGCTGCCCGACTACGTGGCCCGCGCCAACGCCGGGGGCATAGAGCGGGTGCTGGTGTAGGGCAGCGAGGGACTGGTTCAGCGTCGCCTTGGCGCCGATACACTCCAATCCACCCCCAGCACACCAGGCAACCCCATGGCCGGCCCTGCCCGCGATTTGACCCTGCCACAAGCTGCCGCCAGCGGCATCTGTGCGTCATGAGCAACATGCTCTTGCTGGGCTGGGTCATGCCGGGGCCGTGGGTGCAACCATGCGCCTGAGCGCCGACCAGGCCGCAGTGATCCTGGGTTGCGTGCGCCAGCAGTTTGGTGCCGACGCAAAGGTCATGCTGTTTGGCTCCAGGCTCGACGACCTGGCACATGGGGGCGACGTGGATCTGCTGGTAGAAAGCCAGGATGTGCCCACGCTGCGCCAGCGTGCCCTGGCAACCTTGGCGCTTGAACAGGCGCTGAACCTGCCGGTGGATATCGTGGCCCTGCAGCGTGGCACAGCGGGCAGCGCCTTTGCCCGCATCGCACGCCGCAAGGCCCAGCCGCTGGAAACACCCGCATGAACACCAGTTCTCTGCTTGCCGAGCGTGAGCACCTGGCCAACCTGCTAGAAGCGGTGCAGCGTTGCGCCCACTTCCTGCACGCCAGTTCTTCCAAGGTGGCTTGGCCCCTGCACGGGCCGGCCCTCAAACAGCGGCAGAAGGACGAAGAACTGTTTGGCGCACTGGCTGCGTTCAATGAACGTTTTGCCAAGCTGCAGGACACCCTGGGGGCCGCCATGCGCCACAGCGCCTTGCTCATGAGCGAAACCACCACGCCTTTCCTCAGGGTGCTGGCGCTCTTTGAAAAACTGCAAGTCATCGATTCCGTCGCCAGTTGGCAACTGTGCCGCACCGCACGCAATTTGGCTGCGCACGACTACGAAACCGACTACGCACTGATCGCAGAGCACTTCAACGAACTCCACTCGCTGCAACCGGCCCTTGTCAGGGCAGCGTCGCGCCTGCTTGCGCTGTGTGGGCAAAGCCTGGCCATAGCGCCCGCCACCGATGATTTCGAGGCTGAATTTCAGCGCGTTTGTGTTGCCCATGGCGCCTGCCCAACCCCGTGGCCCGCGCCAACGCCGGGGGCATAGGGCGCGTGCTGGTTTGGCGCCGATACACTCCAAAGCCCCCCTCCAGCACACCAGGCAACCCCATGGCAGGCCTTGACCGCGACACCCCCACCCCCACCGCCTTGACCGTGCACCAGGCCTCACGCGTGCTTGAAGTGGCCTTCAGCGACGGCGCCCACTTTCGTATTCCGTTTGAGCTGATGCGTGTTTATTCACCGTCGGCTGAAGTGCAAGGCCACGGCCCGGGCCAGGAAGTGCTGCAAACCGGCAAACGCGAAGTGGGCATCAGTGAAATCCAGGCCGTGGGCCACTACGCCGTGCAGCCGCGATTTACTGACGGGCATGACACCGGCATCTTCTCGTGGGACTACCTCTACCACCTGGGCAACGATCAAGCCGACTTGTGGCAGCGCTACGAGCAGCGCTTGCAAGACGCCGGCCGCGAGCGCGACGCCCCCATGCCGCAGGCCGCCACGGGCGGCGCCTGCGCCAGCCACTAACAAGCAGGCAACCCCACCATGGCGCAGACCCATTTCGGCTACCAGACCGTAGAAGACGCAGAAAAAGCCCGCCGCGTGCGGGGTGTGTTTGACTCTGTGGCGTCGCGCTACGACGTCATGAACGACGTGCTCTCACTGGGCCTGCACCGTGCCTGGAAGGCCTACACCGTGGCCGTGGCCGCCGTGTTGCCCGGCATGCAGGTGCTGGACATTGCCGGCGGCACCGGTGACCTGGCGCGCGCCTTTGCCAAACGCGCCGGCCCCACCGGCCGCGTGGTGCTGACCGACATCAACGAAGCCATGCTGCGCACCGGCCGCGACCGCCTGCTCGACCAGGGTCTGGACATACCCACCGCCGCGTGTGACGCCGAGCACCTGCCCTTTGCCGATGCCAGCTTTGACCTGGTGAGCGTGGCCTTTGGCCTGCGCAACATGACCCACAAAGACGCCGCGCTGAAAGAAATGTGCCGCGTGCTGCGCCCCGGCGGGCGGCTGCTGGTGCTTGAGTTTTCAAAGCCCGCGCCGCTGCTGCAAAAACCGTATGACTGGTATTCATTCAAGTTCATGCCGCTCATGGGCAAGCTCATTGCCAAAGACGCTGAAAGCTACCGCTACCTGGCCGAAAGCATCCGCATGCACCCCGACCAGGCCACGCTCAAGGCCATGATGAAAGACGCCGGTTTTGGCCACGTGGACGTGCACAACCTGGCCGCCGGCATCGTGGCGCTGCACGCGGGCGTCAAGTGCTGAGCGGGTTAGGCGTGACGCCGCCTGGAGCATGAACCCGACCTTGATGGGTTCTTAGGGGAACTCAAGCTGCACTGTTTCGGTACGGTTGATGACGCCAGCCCTGCATCGTGGAAATCTGCGTGCCTTCAGTTCGCGGTGAACTCGTCGCCCAAGATCGCCGCAATGTCCTGGCGCTCACCCAGCAGCCTCACAACATCCAGATGGTCGCCGCGCTCGAAGTAGAACCACAGCAATGGGAACTTTGCGACCTGCCAGGCCCGAAGTCCTGGAACGCCCAGGCGCTTGCCGACCAACGGCGAGCCGATGCCGGGGTTGAGTTCGATTTGGTCAAGTGCGGCGTTGGTCGCCTTGCCCACCCTGACCGCAACGCGGGTGCCGCCTTCTTTGCGGTAGTACCGGACTTCGCCCTGCTGGTCGCGCAGCGCCTGCGGGCGCAGAAGCGCCGGCTTCAATCGATCTCGCCGCGAGCAATAGCCAGCAGTTCCTTTTCGTCTGCCTTGGTGCGACGC
>CAZUKT010000548.1:0-643 GCA_964620975.1 uncultured Rubrivivax sp.
CGCCATGAGCAGCGACCAGTTCCAGGCCCTCACCACCACCCAGTTGCCGGCCCTGACGGCCTACCAGGCGTCAGCCATAGAAACCGGCGACCTGGCCCTGCTGAGCACGGCCCAGGTGGCCGCCATCGGCACCAGCGCATTTGCCGCTTTGAGCACCGGCGTCATCGCCGCGCTGAGCACGGCGCAAGTGGCCGGCCTGGCCACCGCACAACTGCGCGCCCTGGACCCGGCCACCGTGGCCGTGATGGAGACCGACGACCTGAACGTGCTCAGCAGCACCCAGGTGGCGGCCTTGTTGGCCAGCCAGGTGGCGGCACTGACCACCTTGCAACTGTCCAGCCTTGGCACCGCCCAGCTCACCGCCATGACCACGGCGCAAATCAATGCCATCGACGCGGCCGACCTGGCCACGATGGGCTCGGCGCAGTTTGCCGCGCTCACCCCGGCACAGATTGCCGGCCTGAGCGCTGTGCAAGTGGCGGGCATGGACACAGTGGACTTTGCAAGCCTCACCACCGACCAGGTGCCCAAGCTGTCCACCGCCGCCATTGCGGCACTGGACAGCAGCCTGATCACGGCCTTCACCTCCGACCAACTGCAGTCACTGCAACCCACGCAACTGCGGGCCATCGAAACCGTGGAC
>CAZUKT010000548.1:653-3275 GCA_964620975.1 uncultured Rubrivivax sp.
GTGGACCTGGCCGCCATGGCCACCGCCCAGCTGAACCTGCCCACGGTGGGCCAGTTTGGTGAACTCAGCACCGCCCAGGTGGCCGCGCTCAGCACGCTGCAACTCAGCAGCCTGGACAACGCACTGCTGGCCGGCATGAGCACCACACAACTGGCGGCCATCGACGCGGCCGACCTGGCCACGCTGAGCACGGCGCAGTTTGCGGTGATGTCTGCCAGCCAGATGGCCGGCCTGACCACGGCGCAGATTGCCGGCATGGACGACGCCGACCTGAATTCACTGAGCGGCACGCTGCTGCGCGGCATCAGCACCGCCGGCATCGTGGCCATGAGCGCTGCGCAGCTGGGCACCGTGCAAATTGCCGAGCTCAGCACCAAACAACTGCGTGCCATTGAAACGGCCGACCTGGCCGCCATGACCACGGCGTCCATCGCGGCGCTGCAAGTCAACCAGTTGCCGGGCCTCAGCACCGACCAGATGGCCGCGTTGACCACGCTGCAGATCACCAACATGACCGACCCGCAACTGGCCGCGCTCAGCACCAACCAGTTGGGCGCCGTGCTGGCGGCCGACCTGGTGACGCTGTCGTCCGCCCAGTTCCAGGCCTTCACCAGCGCCCAGATCGGCGGCCTCACCACCGCCCAGGTCAACGCCCTGCAAACGGCCGACCTGGCCGCGCTGGGCACCGACCAGGTGCGTGCTTTTGGCACCAACGCCATGCAGGCGCTGACGGCTGCCCAACTGCAAGCCATGGGCACCGAGCAAGTGGCGGCCCTGCGCACGAGCCAGGTGGCGGCCATAGAAACCGCCGACCTGGCCACCATGCAGACCGCAGACTTGGCGGCCATGGGCACGGCGCAGATCCGCGCCATGACGTCGGACCAGATCGGCGCGCTCACCTCCGCCCAGCTCACCAACCTGGGCACGGCACAACTGGCGGCCATTGGCACGGCGCAGATCAGCAACATCGCCACCGAAGACTTCAACGCCTTGTCCAGCGCGCAGTTCGGCGCCTTCACCACGGCGCAGATCTCCAAGCTGGCCACGGGCCAGATCACCGGGCTGGAAACCGCCGACCTGGCCGGGCTGAGCACCGCACAAGTGCGTGCCATCAGCACGGCCGGTGTGGGCGCCTTGTCCACCGCCGGGCTGGAAGCCATGAGCAGCGGCCAACTTGCGGCGCTGAGCACGGCACAGGTGCGGGGCATCAGCACCGCCGCCATCTACGCACTGGAAACGGCCGACCTGGCGGCCATGGGCACGGCGCAGATCACCGCACTCACGGGTGACCAACTGGCCGGCATGACCACCACACAGCTGGGCAGCCTCACCACCAAGCAGATCGCGGGCTTGAGCATCGGCCAGATCGGCACGCTGTCGGCCAGCGACCTGGCCTCTCTGGGCACGGCGCAATTTGCCGGCATGACCACGGCCCAACTGGCCGTCTTCAGCACCGCGCAGATGGCCGGCTTGCAGACCGCCGACATCGCCGCGCTGAGCACGGCGCAGGTGCGGGCCTTTACGCCGGGCAGCATCGCCGCACTCACCACCGACGGCATCAAGGCCCTGACCACCGCGCAAGCGGCGGCCCTGACCACGGCCCAGGTGGCGGCCATTGAAACCGCCGACATCGCGGCCATGGACACGGCCGACCTGGCCGCGCTGACTGCCACCCAGGTGGCCGCACTGGGCACGGCGCAGGTTGACGCGCTGGGCACGCTGCAACTGGCCAACCTGACCAACACGCAACTGGCGGCGTTGAGCACCGACCAATTGGCCGTGCTCACGGGCGCTGATCTTTCGGCGCTGAGCAGCAGCCAGATTGCGGCCCTGACCATCAGCCAGATTGCCAGCCTGAGCACGGCCCAGGTGGCGACACTGGAAACGGCCGACGTGGCCGCGCTCACCACCGCGCAAGTGCGGGCCCTGAGCACCGACAACATCGCCGCACTGGCCACCGAACAGGTCGAAGCGCTGACCACCGCCCAGGTGGCCGCCCTGACCACCGCGCAGGTGCAGGCGATTGAAACCGACGACCTGGTGGCGATGGAATCTGCCGACCTGCGGGCCTTGACCGCCACCCAGGTGGCGGCGCTGACGAGTGACCAGATCGACTCACTGGAGACGGCACAGATCGGCCAGCTCACCACCACCCAGGTGGCTGCCTTGACGACCGACCAGTTGGCCACCTTCGACACGCAAGAGCTTGGGGCTCTCAGCACCGACCAGTTCCAGGCGCTGACGACGGCCCAGATCGCGTCCTTGACCGACCTGCAGGTCACTGGCCTGAGCACCAACGACATCGTGGCGCTGACCACGGCCCAGGTGCAGGCGCTGTCGGTGGAGCAGATCGTGGCACTCACCACCGACCAGGTGCAGGCGCTGGAAACGGTCGACCTGGCAGCGATGAACATGACCCAGTACAACGCCTTTGAAGGTGAAGACTGGGGCGCCATGAGCACGGCGCAGTTTGCCGCGCTGCAGAGCGTGACACCCATCATGCTGGACCTCAACGGCGACGGCATCCAGACACTTGCGGCCGCCAACGGTGTGCGCTTCGACCTGACCGGCCTTGGCCAAAGCGAGCAGGTGGCCCGGGCCCGCGCGCCGGCCGGCCTGCTG
>CAZUKT010000549.1:0-3271 GCA_964620975.1 uncultured Rubrivivax sp.
GATGCTGACCTGCGAGCTCAACCGCGCACCCTTGGTGCCGATGGCGTCTTTGATGACCTGCACGGTGAGCGTCTGGCCTTCAAACACCTGGCGCTCTATGGGCACCTGCGCCACTTGTGGCACCTGCGGCGCGTCGGGCTTGCCGGCTGCGGCATGCGACACGCGGCCGTTGCCGGGCGTGAAGTGCAGGTCGGCCACATGCAAAAAGGCCGCGCGCTCCAGGCCGATGTCGATGAAGGCGCTTTGCATGCCCGGCAGCACACGCACCACCTTGCCCAGGTAGACGTTGCCCACCAGGCCACGCTCCAGCGTGCGTTCAATGTGCAGTTCTTGCACGGCGCCGTTTTCAACCACGGCCACACGTGTTTCTTGCGGCGCCCAGTTGATGTAGATGTCTTGTGTCGGCATGGTCAGAGCTTGGGAGTTTTTCGGGCGTGGCCGAGCAGCGCGCCAGAAGGCGTCTGATCTAGGCGTCTTCTGGCGTGATGAGCGGACATCTTCGAAAGACGCTCAAGCTCTCAGAGATCCAGGCGCACATGGGCGCGGGCCAGCAGCCGCGTGGTCTCAAACAGGGGCAGGCCCATGATGCCGCTGTGGCTGCCTTCAATGCGCTCTATCCACGCCGCCATGCGGCCCTGGATGGCATACGCACCGGCCTTGCCCTGCGGTTCACCGCTGTCGATGTACTGGCGGATGCTGCGTTCTGACAGCACCGCAAAACGCACCCGCGAGACGCTCACGTCCAGCAGGTTGCTGCGCCCGTCGCTCACGGCCACCGCCGTCATGACACGGTGGCTGCGGCCCGACAGGGCCCGCAGCATCTCGGCGGCGTGCTCGGGGCCTTGCGGCTTGGCCAGCATGCGCCGGCCCAGCACCACGGTGGTATCGGCGGCAAGGATGGGCGCTGCGGGCAGGCGGCGTTTGGCCAGGCGCGTGCGCGCCGCCTGCAGCTTGGCCAGCGTGACGCGGCGCACGTAGTCGGCAGCGGGTTCGCCGCTGCGTTCTTCTTCCAGGGCTTCCACGTTTTCGGTGCGGTCAGCCAGCAGCGGGCGGTGGTCCACACCAAGCTGGCCAAGGAGTTGCGCACGCCTGGGGCTGGCAGATGCGAGATAGACAAAAGAGTACGACAGCATGGCGGCGCATTCTCCACGTGCCACGCCGCTGGCGTGAGCGGGCTAACGCCAGCGGCGCGTGGCAGGGCGCACGGTGGACACGGGCACGAGCACGGGCACGGGCACGGCCTTGGACAGCACCGCCGCCATCACGGTCGCCACCCGCGCCGCCATCCGCGCCGACACCCGCACCGAAATCGGCGCCGGCGTCAACGTCATTCGCGGTGGTAAGGATGCCCTTCCAGCACGCTCCAGCCCCGGTACAAGGCCTCGGCCAGCAACACGCGGGCAAAGGCGTGTGGCAGCGTCAGGTCGCTCAGGCGCAGGGTTTCGTCGGCCGTGGCCTTCAGGGCCGGGTCCAGGCCGTCGGGGCCGCCAATCAGCAAGGCGGCGTCACGGCCGTCGCCGCGCCACAGGCGCATGCGGTCGGCGAGTTGCACCGTGGTCAGCCGCGTGCCGTGTTCATCAAGCACCACGCGGCGCGCACCCTTGGCCGATGACTGCAGCACGGCATCAAAACGTGCGGCCTCGGCAGCCATGCATTGCGCGGACGTCTTGCCGCTGTGGCGTGGCTCGGCTTTCAAGGCTTTGAGCTCCAGGCGCATCTCGGGCGGAAACCGCTTGGCAAAGTCGGCCCAGGCCTCGTCGGCCCAGGCGGGTTGGCGCTGGCCCACGGCCACCACCCACAGCTTCATGCGCGCGGCGGCAAAAGCCTCAAGACGGCCTCAAGCCGGGCGCGGCGCCTTGCGGGCGGGGCGCGGCGCGGCCTTCTTGGCCGGCGTGTGGGCCACCGTGGCCTTGCGCGCCGGGGCCTTGGCGGCCACCCGCTTGTAGGCGGCGGTCTTGTTGGCCGTCTTCTTGGCGGCCACCTGCTGGGCTGGCAGCTTGGCGGGCTTGAATGCGGCTGCGGTGGGCTCCGTCCGCTTGGCCGGCGGCCTGGGCTTGGGCGCCTTGACGGCCGGTTTGGCGGCGGGCCTGGCAACAGGTTTGCTCGCCTCAGGGGCTTGTGACTGGGCCCCCGACCGGGCCGCACGCCTGCGCGGCGCCGGCTCGGGTTCGCTGGCCTTGACGAGCTTGGTGTTGACCTCGCCCACCTTCATGCGCACGGTCTTGCCACCCCAGATTTCTTCCAGGTGGTAGTACTCGCGGATGGCCGGCTGCATGATGTGCGCCACGGCGGCGCCGCAGTCCACGATGATCCATTCGCCGTTGTCTTCACCCTCGGTGCTGAGGATGGGGAAGCCGGCGCTGCGCACGGCGTCGCGCACGCTGGCGGCCAGCGCCTTGGTCTGCCGGTTGCTGGTGCCCGAGGCGATGATCACGCGCTCGAACATCGACGACAAATGTTCGGTGTTGAAGACAGCGATGTGCTGCGCCTTCACGTCTTCAAGGCCATCGACGATGGCGCGTTGCAGCTTGCGGATGTCCATTCAACTCCTGGGGGTGGCGCGATAGAGCGCGTGGGTTTCAATATAGCGCGCCACTTCAAGTGGCACCAGTTCGGAAATGTCGCGGCCATTTGCCGTGCGCTGCCGGATGTCGGTGGACGAGATGTCCAGCATGGGCAGCGGCACCATGCGGTGCGGAAACTGCAGCACATCAGGGTGGGGCTGCCGGGCCGGGCCCGGGCGGTTGGCCACGGCCAGCACCACCAGGCCCAGCAGGGTCTGCCAATTGCGCCAGGTGTGCAGTGCCACGTACTGGTCTTGCCCGATCAGCAAGAACCACTGCGTGCCCGGCAACGCGGCGGCCAGCGTCTGCACGGTGTCCAGGGTGTAGCTGGCGCCGGCGCGGTCAAGCTCGATGCGGTCCAGCACAAAGCGCGGCTCGTGCTGAATGGCCAGCCGCACCATGGCTTCGCGGTGTGCGGCGGCCGTGATGGCACGGTCTTTCTGCCAGGGCTGGCCGGCCGGTATCCAGCGCACCTGGTCCAGCCGCAACTCGGCCAGCGCCGCTTCGGCCAGTGCCACGTGCGCGTCGTGCACGGGGTCAAAACTGCCACCGAAGAGGCCGATGCGCCGGCCCTGGGCTGAAGGTGACATCAGGCCAGCCAATCCCTGGGCGGCAGAAAGTCGGTGCTGAGCCGGGCTTCGGGGCTGCCGGCTTCGGGGTGCCAGTCGTAGCGCCACTTCACGATGGGCGGCATGCTCATCAGGATG
>CAZUKT010000550.1:0-3264 GCA_964620975.1 uncultured Rubrivivax sp.
GGATGATCTTTGAGATTTTCCAAACCATCGGGCGGTTTCTGCCGGCCGCTGAAAGGTCGAGATCAAGGCCTTGAAACCACAACCTTTGGAAAATACTGTATGACTTTGCCTAGTTTGCGCCCGCGCAGAGTTCGCCGGCAATGGCTGTCATGATCTGCAGCCATTGCCGCTCGCGGCCAAGCTATCAGCAGCACTCACACCGTAGACTGCCCTTTACTTCTCCGGTGGAGATCCCGTTGCGTTCAGAGCGGCGCTGGCTGGCTACGCCATTGAATCCTGGAGCCAGCGTGTGACCGCAAGCCCACTCGTCTTGATCGGCGCGAATGGCGGCGCCATGCAGTTCACTCCCAATGTTTCACTGTTCCGCCTGGTGTCGTGCAGCGTCCAGGAGGTGTTGGCGCAGCGTTCGGGCCATCGAGCACTCGACATGGTTCCGTTCGAAATCCTCCCGCACTTCGACCGTCAGCCGGCCGAGTTGCGCGAGAAGGCGCGGCGCTACTCGGAACAGATGGACCACGCCACATGGTGTGTGACCGATGGTGCAGCCGTGGCCACCACATCTGGAGGGACCGTCGTGCATCGACTCCGCCTGGCATCGCCCGAACCATGCTGCGCCAGACGTTCAGGTCGCCTCGACGGCGCGCGCGGCGCGTGTGGTCTGCACATAGCCACGGCCGCAGAGCAGCATCAATCCAGCGGCCAACAAAAGGGCGGTGGTGGATGTGGCCGTCATCGCCAGCATCAGGCCATCGGAACGCGGCTTCAGCGCGTCGGAGATGGCGCCCACGACGGCCGGGCTGAGCGAACCCAGGACCATGTTGAACATGATGATCAGCGAGATAAGGCGCGCACGCAGCGGCGCCGGGGTCATCTCTTGCAGGGCCGTCGGAAACACCATCGTGCCGGCCATCAGGAAGGTGTGATGCAGGGCCATCAGTGTGAACAGCTCCACCGGCGTTCTCGCCAAAAAAAGCGTTGCGGCAAAAACGCCGCTGGCTGCTGCGGCGAAGGCCAGAACCCGCACAGGCAACATCGGGCCCAATCGCGGGGCCAGCCACTTCATGCCCACATTGGCAATCAACAGCCCGAGCCCCGCTGACACGAATGTGGCGATGCCCATCGCATTGCCCAGGTCCAGCGGCGACACGCCCATCTGGCGCATGGCCACCACGGGGATGAAAGCGCCGGTGGCGCCAAAGCCGAACACCAGCAAACCCACCGACAACATGAAGGTGGCAAACGTGAAGCGCTGGCTGCGCAAAAACGGCCAGACAGACGGCTTTTTGGCTTGCACAGCTGTCGTAGCACCCGGGTGCGGCAGGGCCAGCGCTCGCTTGTTGATGGGCAGCAACAGGATCATCGGCACGAACAGGATGCCCGGAAGCGCCGTGGCAAAGAAGGCCAGCCGCCAGGTCGGCAAGGCTTGCAACACGTCAGGCAGCAACGGCCGCCAGAGGTCAATGGCGTGGATCATCCACCCGCACATCGCGATGACGAGGCCAACCACCAAGCGCCCGGTGACGATGAACAAGGAGTTGGCCAACTGCCGCTGGTCGCCGCGAAATAGCTCGGGAATCAAGGCATAGGCAATAGGCAGCAAGCCGGCCTCGGCAGCACCCACTAAGGCGCTGGTGACAAACAGTTCGTTGAAGTCGCGCGCTAGGCCGCAAGCGCCAACGGCCAGGCTCCAGGTGGCGATGCAGCCGGCCAACACCGTGCGGCGGTCAAATCGATCAGACAACCACGCAATGGGGTAGCCGACCACGGCCGCGAACAAGGCCACGCTGACCCCTTGCAACAGGCCAAACTGCAGGTCGGTCAGCCCCAGTGCCTTGCGCAAGGGCTCGGCCTGCAATCCGAAGATCTGCCGGTCCATGTAGGTGTACAGGCCCAGCGCGATCAGCACCAGCAAGCTGACCCACGCGCCCGTCGGCGCCCGTTCGGATGCCTTGCTTTCGGCCGGCGTCAAGGTAGCCTCAGTTTGAACGGCCATGGCGTTGCTCCAGTTGTGTACGTAGTGCGTTGTCCGACAGGGGCTCACCGGTGGCGTGCTGCATCATGGCGTCCAGATCGTGGCGTGCACCTTGCTGCCAGATGCGCGGCGCCAGCCAGTCGCCGAGCGCCTTGCAGTTGCCGAGCGCCACCTGGGCTTGCAGGTCGGGCACGTCACGTCGCAAGGCAGCGAAGCACTGCGCCGCCACCATGGCGCCCAGAAGGTAGGCCGGGAAGTAGCCGAACATGCCTTGCACCCAGTGCGGGTCTTGCAAGGGGCCCTGGCTGAACGGCGCTTGCGGGTCCACGCCCAGCAGCCGCTGCATGTGCTCGCTCCACCATGCGGGCACGTCGTCGACCTCGATTTGGCCTTCGACCAGCGCCTGCTCAATCTGCACACGCATGATGACATGCAGTGGATAAGTCAACTCGTCGGCCGCGACGCGGATGGGGCCGGGCCGGATGCGTTGCAGCAGCCGCGCCAGGTTGTCTGGCTCGAATGCAGGTTGTGAACCGAAGGCCTGGCGCAGCAATGGCGTCAGCAACTGGCAGAAGGCGGGCTCTGGTGCCAGTTGGCGCTCGAAGATCAAGGCCTGGCCTTCGTGCAGTGCGGCCGAGTGGGGCCCTGCCAGCGGCTGGCCCAGCCAGGCCCGTGGCAGGTTCTGTTGGTAGCGCGAATGTCCCGTCTCGTGGATCGTGCCGATCAGGGCGGGCAGGAAGTTGGTCTCGTCGAAACGCGTGGCCATGCGCACGTCTTCAGGCACGCCACCGGTGAAAGGGTGCTGCGTGGTGTCCAGGCGGCCGGCATCGAAGTCGAAGCCCAGCAAGGCCATCACCTCTTCGCACAGCCGTTTTTGCGCTGCGGCCGGAAAGGGGCCAACAGGCTCCAACGGCGGCGGCGAGTTGGCCTGCGCAACCAAGGCCTGTTCGACAAGCGGCGGCAGCCAGCCCTGAACTTGCCCAAATAAGGCGTTCACCCGGGCCATGCGCAGGCCCGGCTCCCAACGCTCCAGCAAGGCGTCCATGGGCTGCAGACCCAAGGCATCGCCCAGCCGCGCGGCCGATTCGCGCGTCACGGCCACCACCGGTGCCCAGGCGTCGGCAAAGTTGTCCCAGTTATCGTCCTGCCGGGCGCGGCCCCAGGCCTGCATGGCCGCACCGGTGACGAGTTCACGGCGCTCGGCCAGGGTCGCCGGAATCGCGGCTTCGATGCCGCGCGCCTGGCGCATGCGCGCGAAGTTCAACGCCGCATCGCCCTGCAAGGGCTCGTGG
>CAZUKT010000551.1:0-3264 GCA_964620975.1 uncultured Rubrivivax sp.
GGATAAAACGGTGTGGTTTCGCTTTGCGGTACGGCCTGCACCTTGCCGAACATCTCGGAAGTGCTGGCCTGATAGAAGCGGATCTTCGGGTTGACGATGCGGATGGCCTCGAGCAGGTTCAGCACCCCCAGGCCGGTGATCTGCGCCGTGCTCAGGCTGGTGACTTGCGCCGGGGTCAGCGCGGCAAATTGCGCCGTGCTCAGGTTGTTCACGTTGCCGGCCAGGCCCGCCAGTTGGGCGGTGGTCAAACCGGCAATCTGCGCCGCGCCCAGCACACCCAGCTGGCCAGCGGTCAGGGCGTTGATCTGCGCGGTGGTCATGCCACCGATCTGGGCCGCCGTCATGGCCTGCACGTCCACCGTGTCCAGCGACGTGATGTCGGCGCCTATGGCACGCACCTGCGCGACCGACAGCCCCTGCACCTGGGCTGAAGTCAAGGCGCCGGTTTCGGTGCCGTCCAGGGATTCGATGACCGCTGTGCTCAGGCCCTTGACCTGTGCCACGCTCAGGCCGGCCAGTTCAGCCGTGCCCAGCGCAGCCACCTGGGCCGTGCTCAGGCCGGCCATCTGGCCGGCGGTGAGGTTGACGATGTCTGACGAGCCCAGCGCCGTGCCCAGCGCACCGATGGCCGCTGTGCTCAGCGCATTGATCTGCGTGCTGCTCAGCGTGGCGATGTCAGCGCTGAGTCCGGCCACCTGTGCGCTGCTCAGGCCGCCGATCTGGGCGGCGGTGAGCGCGCTGAGCTGGCTGGTGGTGAGCGTGTCGATGTCGCCAGAGGTCAGGCCGTCAATTTGCGTGGCCGTCAAGGCGCGGATTTGCGCCGTGCTGAGCGCTTGCAGTTGCACCGAGCTCAGGGCGTCCATCTGGCCGCTGGACAGCGCGGTGATGCCCGCCGTGCCCAGGGCCGCCAGGTCGGCGGTTTCCAGGCCCGCCAGGGCGTTGGTGGTGATGGCGCGCAGCTGTGCCGAGGTCAACGCATCCACCTGCGTGGTGCTCATGGCCGCGATGTCGGCACTGTCCAGGCCCGAGATGGCACCGGGGCTCAGCAAGCGCAGCTGGTCGGTGCTCATGCCGGCCACGTCGGCGGTGGTCAGCGTGGAGCCGTAAGCGGCGCCCAGCGACGCCACCTGCGCCGTGGTCAGGGCGGCCAGTTGGTCAGAGGTGATGGAGTCCAGCGCGGCCAGTTGGGCGCTGCTCATGGCGGCCACTTGGGCCGGCGCCATGGCTTCGATCTGGCTTGCGGTGAGCGCGTCCACCATGGCGGTGGCCAGGGCACGCACCTGCGCCGTGCTCAAGGCGACCAGGTCGGCCGTTTGCAGGCCAGCGGCCTGGGTGGCACTGATGGCGGCAACCTGTGCCGTGCTCATGGCTTCGATGTCTTCAACTTCCAGCGCGTCGATGGCACTGGACGCAATGGCGCGCACCTGGGCCGTGCTCAGAGCGGCCACCTGCTCGGTGCTGAGCGCGGCAATGGCGCTGTCACCCAACGCCGCAATGGCGGCCGTCTTGATGGCGGCCACTTGGGTGGTGGACAACACGGCCAGGTCGGCCGTTTCCATGGCCGCCACCTGCGCGGTGGTGAGCTGGCTGATCTGCGCCGTGCTCAAGGCGTCCACTTGTGTGGTGCTCAGGCCGCGAATCTGGTCGGTGGTGAGGCTGCCAAGCTGCGCGCTGCTGAAGGCGGCCACGCCTGCCGTGCCCAGGGCGGCCACGTCGGCACTGCTGATGGCTTGCAGGTCGGCCGTGGCCAACGAACGCAACTGCGCCGAGCTGAGGGCGCCGATCTGCTGCGACGTCATGGCGCCGATGTCCACGCTGGACATGGCGTCGATCTGGGCGGTGGTGAGAGAGTGCACCGCAGCGGTGGACAGTGCGGCGATCTGGCTGGATTCCAGCCCCACCACCTGCGCCGTGGTCAGGGCGGCGATCTGCGTGGCACTGAAGGACGCCACAGAGGCGGTGTCCAGCTGCGAAAGGTCGGCGGTTTCAATGGCGCGTACCTGTGTCGTGCTCAGGGCCTGCACCTGCTTGGTCAGCAGTGCGTCCAGCTGCGCCGACGTCATGGCCTGCACCTGTGCAGTGGCAAATGACTGCAATTGCGTGGCCGTGAACCGCGTCACGTCGGCGGTTTCAAAGGCCGCAACCTGGCTGCTGCCCAAGACGTCCAGGCCGGTGACGGCGATGTGGGGAATCTGCGTCGGTGTCAGCGCGGCGATCTGGGCTGTGCTGAATGCCGCCCAATCTTCAGTCGTCAGTGCCGCAATCTGCGCCGTGCCCATGACGGCGATCTGCGCGGTGGTGAAGTTGGGAATGAGCGTGGCCATGTTCAAGTCCTTCGCGGCAACTCGGTTGAAAAGGCCTTGGACCTGCACATGCGGCCCAACCGCCTACCGGTTGATGTCACCGTGCTATCGGTTCGCGCTTTGTGTAACTTGAGCCGGCTGGGGAGATGGGCTGCGTTTGGCGCCCTTTTTTGGCGGCTACGGCCTTTTTCACCCGCGCATGGCGCCGTCACGGCCGCTGGCGGGCCGTGGTGCCGGGTGCAGTGCAGCCTGGCGCAGGGCAGGGCCCTGGCGTGGTGCGCCGTCTATCGGCAGCGGCAGGTGGCCACAGATGGCCGGCAACCCACCGGGCGGGCGGGGGCTGGCCCCGCTTCATAAGGCCTTATCGGCGTGCCTTGCGCCAACTTGAGGGGCGCGGGTGGCGGCGCCAAGCCGCGCCTGCAGCACGGGCGCCCAAGAAAAAAGCCGCCGGGCAGTGCCACGGCGGCCTTGGGGGAGGGTGGCGCGGCCTGGCCGCGCCGTGTTGGCCTACTTGCCGGCGGGCACCTTGCCGTCCACGCCCTTCACGTAGAAGCTGATGCCGCCCATGAACTTGTCGTCGGCAATGGTGTCCTTGCCCAGTTGCTCTTTGCCGGTGTTGTCGACGATGGGGCCGCGCCAGATGACAAAGCTGCCATCGGCCAGGCCCTTCTTCACTGCCGCCACGCGCTCTTTGGTGTCGGCGGGCACCTTGTCGCTGATGCTCACGATGTCGATGGCACCTTCTTTCACGCCCCACCACACGGCGCTGCCACCGGCCCACTTGCCGTCCAGCGCGTCACGCGTGGCCTTGATGTAGTACGGCGCCCAGTTGATGATGGCGCTGGCCAGGTGCGCTTCGGGCGCGTAGGCCGTCATGTCACTGTCCCAGCCAAAGGCCAGCTTCTTGTTCTTGGCGGCGGTCTGCAGCACGGCCGAGCTGTCGGTGTTTTGAAACAGCACG
>CAZUKT010000552.1:0-2862 GCA_964620975.1 uncultured Rubrivivax sp.
TGTGCCTGGGCATCGCCATGACCGACGCCAAGGGCGACCGCAGCCACAAACCCCACCAGCAGGCCAACCCCGACACCTACCTGCACGTGGTGGAACGCAATGCCAAGGGGGTGCTGATCAGCGGCACCAAGGCCATCGTCACGGGGGCGCCCTACATGCATGAATTCCTGGTCATGCCCAGCCGGGCCATGGGGCCACAGGACGCCGACTTTGCCGTCTGCTGCGCCGTGCCTTGTGACGCCCCGGGGTTGACCATCGTCTCGCGCCCCGCCGGGCGGCCGGGCGAGAAGGTAGAGCACGGGGCGGCCCTGTTTTCGCGCCGCTATGGCCAGGCCACCGGGGTGCTGATCTTCGACCGCGTGTTTGTGCCCTGGGAACGGGTCTTCTACGCCGGTCTTGCCGGCGAAACTGAGCACAGCGCCACGCTCACCTACAGCTATGCCACCCACCACCGGCACAGTTGCATCGCGGCCCGCGCCGGTTTTGGCGACCTGCTGATAGGCGCCGGTGCGCTGATGTGTGAAGCCAACGGCTTTGACGACCCCGGCACCAAGAGCAACCTGCGTGAACCCATGGTGGAGTTGATCAAGATCGTCGAAGGTTTCTACGCCTGCGGCGTGGCGGCCAGCGTCTATGGCCAGGCCGACGCGCTGGCCGGCAACTTCATGCCCGAGCCGGTGTTTGCCAACATCGGCAAGCTGCTGCTGGCCACGCAGATCTACGACATGCACCGCCTGGCGCATGAAGTGTCGGGCGGCCTCATCGTCACCCTGCCCGGCCCCGACGAAGACCACAACTCCGCCACCGCCGCCACGCTGGCCGAGGTGTTGCGCGCCAACCCGAACGTGCCCTACGACAAACGCATCGAAGTGGCGCGTTTCATGGAAGACCTGACTGCGTCCTACCAGGGCGGATGGTATTCAGTGATCAGCCTGCACGGTGGCGGCTCCCCCGCCGCCATGAAGCAGGAGATCTGGCGCCAGTACCCGCTGGGCGACAAGGTGGCGCTGGTGGAAAGGCTGCTCGACCGGGGCGTGCTGGAAGACCCGAACCGCGCCATCACCCGCAACAGGCAGCCCGGGCGGTGTTGCGATGCCGGCTGCGCCGTACCAGGGCAGGCGGTGATGGTGCCGTTGCCGGTGTTGCCGGCCAAGTGCTGAAAGGCCAGCAGGCCAGCGACTGCCGACTGCTGTCAGGCGATCTTTACCACCACCCGCCCGCGCACCTGCCCGGCCATCAGGCGATGGGCCTGCGCCACGGCGCCGGCCAGGTCGGTTTCGGTGACCATGGTTTCCAGCAGCGCCGGGTCCAGGTCGGTGGCCAGCCGGTCCCACGCTTGCTGGCGGGCGGCCAGCGGCGCCATGACACTGTCCACGCCGGCCAGCGTCACGCCGCGCAAGATGAAAGGCATCACCGTGCTCGGCAGGTCGTGCCCCTGGGCCAGGCCGCAGGCGGCCACGGTGCCGCCGTAACGCGTTTGCGCCAGGGCGTTGGCCAGCGTGTGGCTGCCCACGGCGTCCACCACGCCGGCCCAGCGCTCCTTTTGCAGGGGTTTGCCGGCTGCGGCCAGCTCGGCGCGGTCTATCACCGCCGACGCGCCCAGCTTGCGCAGGTAGTCGGCCTCTGCCGCTTTGCCGCTGGCGGCCACCACCGTGTGGCCCAGGCTGGCCAGCAGCGCAATGGCCACGCTGCCCACGCCACCGGTGGCACCGGTCACCAGCACCTCGCCGCTGCCGGGCTTCAGGCCGTGGCGCTCCAGCGCCAGCACGCACAACATGGCGGTGTAACCCGCTGTGCCAATGGCCATGGCCTGGCGCGGTGTAAAGGCCGCCGGCAACTTGACCAGCCACTCGCCCTTCAAGCGCGCACGCTCGGCCAGGCAGCCCCAATGCGTTTCGCCCACGCCCCAGCCGTTGTGCACAAAGTGGTCGCCCGCGCGCCAGGCCGGGTGGCTGCTCTGCAGCACGGTGCCTGCGCCGTCAATGCCCGGCACCATGGGCCACACGCGCACCACGGGGGACCGGTTGGTCAGCGCCAGGCCGTCCTTGAAGTTGAGCGTGGAGTAGTCGGGCTGCACCAGCACGTCGCCCGGTGGCAGGCGGCCTTCGTCCAGCGTTGCCAGGCCGGCACGAAAGCCCGCCTCGTCTTTTTCCAGCAGCAAGGCCTTGAACATCTTGTTTCCATGAAAAGCGCAGGGGCCGCCATGCTGCCACGGCGCGGCCTGGCGCGGCACGCCGGGGCCAAGATCGTGTTGCCGAGCCGGGCGCCGAGCCAGGGCGGCGACCCCCTTTACCCACGCCCTGCACGGCTCCACGCGCACTTGCCTCATCACCCGCCCAACCGCCCGCTCAACCACCCGCCGCCCCGCCCCACGCTGCTATCCTGCGCCGCCGATGTTGAAACCCCTTGCCATCGCCCTGTGCCTGCTGTTCGCGGCGGCAGCGCCACTGCACGCCGCGCCCGAGACCGCGCCAGGGGATGCCGTGGTGCAACTGCTGCAAGAGCGCGGCATCTTGCCCACGGCCGCGCAACTGGACGCCAACCCCATCGTGCAGCAGATGCGCGACGTGGCCGCCGACATGGTGCTGTCGGCCATGAACTTTCTGGGTGTGCCTTACCGTCGCGGCGGCAACACCGCAGAGCAGGGTTTTGACTGCAGCGGCTTCACCCGCTACGTGTTTGAAAACAGCCTCGGCCTGGTACTGCCGCGCCGTGCCGACCAACAGGCGCAAAACGCGGGGCTGCTGAGCATCAAGCGTGAAGAGCTCAAGCCGGGTGACCTGGTGTTTTTCAACACCATGAAACGCGCCTTCTCGCACGTGGGCATCTACGTGGGCGAAGGCAAGTTCATCCACGCCCCAC
>CAZUKT010000552.1:2872-3259 GCA_964620975.1 uncultured Rubrivivax sp.
GAAGACATGCGCCAGGCCTACTGGTCCAAACGCTTCAACGGCGCGCGCCGCGCCGAGGCCGCCGCCATGACGCCAGCGCCCAAGTCGGCTGCAACTGCCGCCGCTGCGGCCACAACGGCAGCAGCGGCGGCGGCCGCCAGCGCCGCCGCTGCCGCCGCCGAGCCCGCCACCAAACCCTGACGCGCACGCGGTCGGCAGCGGCCGCAGCCCAGGCCGCCCGGCACAATGCCGCCATGGGCGAAACCATCATTCCACTGGCCGACTTGCGTTATGCCGCCACGCTGCCACCCGTGCCGGTGCAAGACCTGGCCCCCAACGGGCTCCTGGGCAGGCCGCTGCGAGACCTGCGCATCTCGGTCACCGACCGCTGCAACTTCCGCTGCAGCC
>CAZUKT010000553.1:0-1158 GCA_964620975.1 uncultured Rubrivivax sp.
CGACTTGCGCAGGATGGCGTTTGGCCTGGGCTTCACGCTGCCCCCCGCCCAGACGGCCCAGCCGACGGACGCAGGCCAGGACAACGGCCTGCCCGGCCTTGCCACGGTGGGTGGCGACGGTGTGCTTTTCATTACCGCATGCGCCGCGCAGGTGGGGCCTGAAGACACCCCGCGCGCGGCCATCTGCACGGCCACGCGGGCCACGCCGGCCAACCTGGCGCTGTACGAAAACGATCTGGCCACCGGCAGGGTGGTGCACGCCGTGGCGATGCGGGGTGTGGCGGGCGAGTGGGTGCCCGAGCCCTGCCTGGCCATCACGGCGGCCTATGCCGAGTCGTGGTTCTGGAGTTTCCCGGCCGAAAGCGTGGCCATCCTCAACCTCACCGGCGCGCCCGACCTTTCAGACTGGGTGCAGGCCTTTCGGCGCGGCAACCTGCGCCATGTGATGGGCTGGCGCCAGCCGGTGAGCTGGCAGCGCCTGCTGGCTTTTGGTGACGACCTGATCCAGCTCAGCCTGGCCACCAACCGGCTGGACGGCCACCTGGCCGCGGCCTTGCGCGAGCCACGCCTGCGTGCCTACGGGCTGGGTGAGACGCTCACCTATCTGCAGAAACGGGGCATTGCAGGTCAAGGGGGACGTGATGCCCTGGCCTATTACCAGGAACAGGAGCCGGCGCTGTACGTCAACACCTTGCTCCCGACCATTGACTATGTCTTGATCAAGGAGGCAGGGCTGGACATCGAGCTCGTGGGCCAGTTTGGCCACGCGGCGGGTGGCACGCCACGCGGCCCCAACTTTGCGCAGCCTGAAAACACCGAAATGAACGCCCAGGTACTGGTGGGTAGCGACAGTGTCGTCAGCCTGCCGGAGCCCTTGCTGAGCCGTGCCGCCGACCCGCTGCTGGCCACGCGCCAGGCGCTGCCCGACCCCGCGTGGCCGGGCGACCTGCTGCAAACGCACTTGCGCGAAGACCAGTTGCAACGTGGTGGTTATGTGCAGGTGGTCAATGGCGGGCGCTGCAGCAATGCCGTGCCCATCACCCACTGGGAGATCCCCTTCCACGCCGTCATCACCATCGACGAACTGACACTGGACCTGGTCGTGACCGTGCGCCTGCGTGCCGATGTGCATGGCTGGCGGCTGGAGCCCGATGACCA
>CAZUKT010000553.1:1168-2224 GCA_964620975.1 uncultured Rubrivivax sp.
CAGCGCCCGCTACACGGCCAGTGGCAGCATCCAGCACACCGACGCCAGCGCACGCACACGCACCACCATCACCTGGAGCGGCAACGGCGGCTTTGCCAACGCCATGGGCGGTTTTGTCATCAACTTCTCAGCCCAACTGCTCTGGGGCGGCAGCCAAACCCTGTTCACCAGTCTCACGGTGCAGGAACAGGGCCGCACCTACCAGCAGCAGAAGGTGGTGGAGCAGTTCGACATCAACGGTGAACTGCTGCGCCGCACCGAGACCAACGACGACGTGCCCGTGTCGCTGCTGGCCGCCGGGCCGGGTGCGTCGGGTGAACTGGTCCTGGCCTTCGACACGCAGTGGAACCTGCTGGCAGGCCAGTTCGACATGTTGCCGGTGAACAGCAGCATCCTGCCCGCGCCGCCCCAGCGTGTGATGCGCACCCGCCTGACCTGGCCGCAGGTGACGCCCGACTTTCCGCCATTGAAGGACTTTGGCGGCACCTGATCCGACGCGCTTCAGAGGTCGGTGCGCAGGCGCCAGATCTCCGGGAACAGCACCGTGTCCAGCATCTTGCGCAGGTAGCCCACGCCGTTCGTGCCACCCGTGCCGCGCTTGAATCCGATGATGCGTTCCACCGTGGTCACATGGCGAAAGCGCCAGAGCCGGAAGGCGTCTTCCAGGTCCGTCAGTTCTTCGCCCAGCTGGTACAGGTCCCAGTGTGTTTGTGGGTTGCGGTAAATCTGCAACCAGGCGGCTTCAACCTCGGTGCTTTCCGCATAGGGCTGCGTCCAGTCGCGCTGCGTGTGCGTGGCCGGCATGGGCAGGCCGCGCCGCGCCAGCAGGCGCAGGGTTTCGTCATAGAGCGACGGCGCCTCGTAGGCCGCCTGCACATGCGCCAGCAAGTCGGGCCGGTGCGCATGCGGCTGCAGCATGGCCGGGTTCTTGTTGCCCAGGCTGAATTCGATGCAGCGGTACTGCCAGCTCTGGAATCCGCTGCTGTTGGCCAGGAAGGGGCGGATGGCGCTGTATTCAGGGGGCGTCATGGTGGCCAGCATGTCCCAGGCATGCAC
>CAZUKT010000553.1:2234-3254 GCA_964620975.1 uncultured Rubrivivax sp.
ACGGCCGCACGCAGTTCGTGCAGCATCAGCTTCATCCACAGTTCACTCGTCTGGTGCTGCACGATGAACAGCATCTCGTTGTGGTCGGGGCTGAGCGGGTGCTGCGCGGTGAGCACGGCGTCAAGATGCAGGTAGTCGCCGTAGCTCATGTCGGCGCTGAAGTCGAGCTTGGCATCGTGGTGCTGCGCCGGGCAGCCGCCGCTGCCAACCGGTTCTTCAGGCACTTGCGAAGGGGATGCGTGGATGGGGCAATTCATGTCACGGCCTGCTTCTGGTTGAATTCGGCGCGGCGCCACTCGCCGCTGTCCAGCACCTGGCGCAGGTGCTCGGCGGCGTCCCAGGCGTCCACGTGGCGCAGATACAGCGGCGTGAAGCCAAAGCGCAGCACGTCGGGCGCGCGGAAGTCACCGATCACGCCGCGTGCAATCAGCGCCTGCACCACGGCGTAACCCCATTCGGGGTGCGCAAAACAGGCCTGGCTGCCGCGCTGACCATCGTCTGGCGGCGACACCAGCGCCAGCGCCGGGCAGGTGGCTTGCACCCGCAGCACAAACAGATTCGTCAACGCCAGGGACTTGGCACGCAGCGCGGCCATGCCGCCCAGCGGCTCGGCGGCCAGCACGGTGTCCACACCACATTCCAGCGCCGCCAGCGACAGCACCGCCGGCGTGCCGCACAGGTAGCGTGATATGCCCGCCGCAGGCCGGTAGCCGGGCGTAAATTCAAACGGCGCGGCGTGGCCGATCCAGCCCGCCAGCGGCTGCCAGAAACGGTCCACATGCCGCGGGTGGGCCCAGACGAAGGCCGGCGCACCAGGGCCGCCGTTGAGGTATTTGTAGCCGCACCCGACGGCAAAGTCGGCGCCGTCACGCGCCAGGGCCAGCGGCACGGCACCGGCGCTGTGCGCCAGGTCCCACAGCGTCAGCGCGCCGGCCGCGTGCGCGGCGGCTGAGAGCGCCGCCATGTCGTGCATGCGCCCGGTGCGGTAGTTGACGTGGGTGAGCGTCAGCACGGCGGTTT
>CAZUKT010000554.1:0-3226 GCA_964620975.1 uncultured Rubrivivax sp.
CGCAGATGGATGTGATTGAACTCAACGAAGCCTTTGCCGCCCAGGGCCTGGCCGTGCTGCGCAGCCTGGGCCTGCAAGACGACGACCCGCGTGTCAACCGCTGGGGCGGCGCCATTGCGCTGGGCCACCCCTTGGGCGCCAGCGGCGCGCGGCTGGTGACCACGGCCGTGAGCCAGTTGCACCGGCTGGGTGGCCGCTACGCGCTGTGCACCATGTGCATCGGCGTGGGCCAGGGCATTGCGGTGGTGGTGGAGCGGGTTTGACAGCGGCAGGCGACAGGGTTCGACAAAGGTGGCTGCACCGCGCAGCTAAAACCCCACACGCAAACTCAGCCGCAAAGACCGGGGTTCTGCAGGGTGCACATGCCGGCCTTCTGCCGCTGCCAAACCGGCAGGCTGCGACTCATAGAAGTACTGGATGTCGTTGACCTTGCGGTCCAGCAGGTTGAAGACGTCCAGCGTCAACTCGGCATGTTTGCCCAGCGCGCGCGTGACCCGCAGGTTGGTGGTCAGCGACGAAAGTGACCGCACCGAGTTGTCTTCGATCAGCGGCCCCGGCCCCAGGTAGCGCCACTGCACACTGGCCGACCACGGGCCCAGGTCGCGCACCGTCATGGCCAGGCTGGCCACGCTGTCCACCGAATTGGGAATGCGGTCGCCGTTGTCAAAGCGGGCGTGCGTCCAGGCCAGGTCGGCGTCCATCAAGAACCAGGGCACGGGCGTCCAGCGGTTGTTGAATTCCACGCCGTGCCGCTTGCTGCCGCTGCTGGCTTCGGTGGCACCGGCGTCGCCGACGTAAACCAGCTCGGAGCCGAACTTCAAGGTCCACAAGGCCAGTGAACTTTGCAGGCCGGGCAGTGCTTCGGTGCGTGCGCCCAGCTCAAAGCCCGTGGAGGCCACCAGGCCGGGCACCTTGTCCACGGCGTTGGTCAGCGGGTCGTCGTTCTTGGGGTCGCGGGTGATGGTGGTGCCGCGGGCGTCGTTGCTGTGGAAACCACGGCCGGCGTTGAAGAAGAATTCGGTCTTCGCAAAGGGGCCGGCCACCAACGTGAGCTTGGGTGACAGTTGCGATGCACTGGCGCGGCCGCCGTTTTCGGGGTGCGACAAAGCGTCCACGCGGTTGTGGACCCGGTCGGCACGCAGGCCCAGCACACCCCGCAACACAGGCGTTAGCTGCAGCGCCGTCTGGCCGTACAGGCCCACTTGCAGTTCGCGCACGTCGTCATTGCGGGTGGTGGTGGTGACGCGCCGCGCCACGGCGTCAAACAGGCCCACGTGGATGCGGTCTTGCCGCAGTTGCAGGCCCACTTCGCTGCGTGCGTCCAGCCCCGCCAGGGTGTGGCTGAGCGTGCGGCTGGCGCCCAGGCCCAGCACGGTGCGCTCGTCAAGCTGCTTGAACTGGTCGCCGTCTGCAGGCCTTTCCAGCGCATAGGTGAAGTTGGAATTCAGGTCGAGCCGGTAGCGCTGCACATAGCCCGCCACCCGGGTGCGGCCCAGCGCGTCTTCACCGTGCCATTCGGCGGCCAGGCTGGTGCGCTGGGTGTCGCCACCGGCGGTGGGGTCCAGGCTGTCGAAGCGGCCGAAGGGCTTGCCGGCGTAGGTGCCGGCGTCAACCAGGCTTTGTGGCACCTGGTCGGTGCTGACCCATTCGGCGCGGTAGCCCAGCACGCGGGCGCTCCAGCCCTGCGCGGCCGTTCCACCGCTGAGGCTGGCCACCAAGTTGGTGCGTTTGAGCTTTTCAGGCACCGTCCAGGGGCCGTCGTTTTGCATCAGCTCCAGCGCGCCCAGCAGCGTCACGCCGGGGGCCACGTCGGTGGACGCGCCACCCACGGCACGCCGGTAGCCGTTTTGCCCCAGCGTGAGCGACGCAAAGGGTGCGTCAAGCCTGCGCTGGTAGACGATGTCGGCGCCGCCCGCGCTGCCAAAGTCGCCCGTCTGCGCAAAGTACGGGCCCTTGCGGTATTCAATGCGCTGCACCAGTTCAGGCAGCAAGAAGTTCAGGTCGGTGTAGCCCTGGCCGTGCGCGTGTGTGGGCATGTTGACGGGGATGCCGTCTACCGACGTTGCAAAGTCGGTGCCGTGGTCCAGGTTGAAACCACGCAAGAAGTACTGGTTGGCTTTGCCGTCGCCCGCGTGCTGGGTGACGATCAGGCCGGGCACAAATTCCAGCACCTCGCCAGGGCGCAGGGCGGGGCGGCTTTTCAGCAAGGCCGCGTTGATGACGCCTTGTGAGGCGGCGTCTGAGCTGCCCACGGTGTTGTCGTAGTGGCCACGCACAGTGACTGTCTGCGCAGGCGTGGCAGAGGCCGGCTGTGGCGCCGGGGTGGAGGTGGACTGCGCCTGGGCGCCGGCACAGGCGCATGCCCATGTGGCAGCGGCAAGCACGGCCGTGCGGGTGCACGGGCGGAAGAAGTTGGGCATGTGTTTCCTTTGAAGCAATACGGGGCCGCGCGGGGCAGCCGCAAGCGGCGCCACACGGGCAGCGGGCAGGGCGGCTCAAGCGCGCTGCGGGGGCTTCAAAAGGGGTGCGACCGGGCCTGCAAGGCTGGCCCACGCCACATGGGCGCGCCACACGCGGCCAGCCTGGCCCGGCAGGCGCAGGGCGCTGCAGGTGGCCAGCACCGCAAAGGCCGCCACCAGCGCAGCGGCAGCGGCGGCCAGGGCTTCGTCCAGTGCGGCCGCATCGGCCGCCGGCACCACGCTGCCGTCCGCCGCGTGGTGGTTGTGGCGCTGGTCTGCGCTGTGCGGGTGGGTGTGCTCCCACAGCGCCAGCACGGCCGCAGATGCCGACGCCACCACAGGCGGCCCGCGGTGGTGGTGCAAGGGGCCCGCCGCCTGCAACTGCACGGCCGCAAGACCCTGCACCAACAACACGGCAGCCAACCACCCGCTGACAAGCCGCAGCAGGCTGGCCAGGGTGGAGTGGTGTCGGGGTGCAAGCAGCATGGGCAGGTGCCAATAGTACGCACCCCACCGGGCTGCGGATGCACACCGCGCGGCACAAGACGTGCTACGACAAAGCCGAGCCAGTCCGTGGCGCGGACGCGTTCAGCGTTGCCCCAACTGCTGCCGCTATGACGCAGCGCAACATGGCGCCACGGCCCACCCGTTCCGGGCCCTGCAGCGGCGCTGAGAATGCGCTTTCAAGTACCCCGCACACCCGCGCACGCCCCACCCATTTCTTCCACGACATGCCCACGATGAACAAGCACATCGACATCACCGAA
>CAZUKT010000555.1:0-3216 GCA_964620975.1 uncultured Rubrivivax sp.
GAACAACAACAACTTTGATGTGTTCATGGCGGCGGCCTTTGGTGTTGTTGGCGTGGTCTTCTACAAGCTGGGGTGTGAACCGGCGCCGCTGCTGCTGGGTTTCATCCTGGGCCCCATGATGGAAGAAAACCTGCGCCGTGCGCTGCTGCTGTCGCGTGGCGACTGGAGCACGTTTGTGCTGCGCCCCTTGTCGGGCGCCCTGCTGCTGGCCGCCGTGCTGATGATCGTGGTGGTGATGCTGCCGTCCATCAAGAACAAGCGCCAGGAGGCCTTCCAGGACGCAGATTGACCCGCCCCCGCGCGCTGCCGCCCCAAAGAGCGTTGCGCGCGTGTTCCCGTCCCCAGCAGGGCCCCGTTCGAGGGGCCTTGTCGCTGGTGCGCTAGTCTTGCCCCAACATGACACTGCCTGCCGCGCTCACGCCCCTGAAGGGCCCTGTCTTCCGCGGCCTGTGGCTGGCCTGGCTGGCCGCCAACATGACGATGTGGATGAACGACGTGGCCGCCGCCTGGCTGATGACGTCGCTCACCACCAGCCCGGTCATGGTGGCGCTGGTGCAGACCGCGTCCACGCTGCCCGTCTTCTTGCTGGGCCTGCCCAGCGGTGCGCTGGCCGACATCCTGGACCGGCGGCGCTACTTTGCCGCCACACAGCTGTGGGTGGCGATCAACGCGCTGGTGCTGGCGGGCTTGTCACTCACCGGGCAGCTCACCGCCAACCTGCTGCTGCTGCTGACCTTCAGCAACGGCATTGGCCTGGCCATGCGCTGGCCGGTGTTTGCGGCCATCGTGCCCAACATCGTGAGCCGGCCCGAGCTGCCTGCCGCGCTGGCGCTCAACGGCATCGCCATGAACCTGTCGCGTGTGGTGGGGCCGGTGGCGGCCGGCGCCTTGCTGGCGGCCATCAGCCCGGCGGCGGTGTTTGTGCTCAACGCTGTGCTGGCGGCAGTGGCCTTTGTGTTGATCCTGCGCTGGAAAAACGCGCCACGCACCAGCGCCTTGCCGGGTGAGCGTTTTGTGGGCGCCATGCGTGTGGGGCTGAACTTTGCGATGCAGTCACCGCGCCTGAAGGTGGTGTTGCTGCGCATCTTCTTGTTCTTCTTGCAGAGCACGGCCCTGATGGCGCTGCTGCCGCTGGTGGCGCGTGGCCTGCACGGCGGTGGCGCGGGCACTTTCACGGTGATGTTGTCGTGCGTGGGTGGCGGCGCCATCGTGGCGGCCATGTACTTTCCGCGCTGGCGCCAGCGCTACAACCGCAACCAGTTTGTGATCATCGGCACGGTGCTGCACGCGGCGCTGTCGTGCCTGATCGTGCTGGTGCCTGAAATCTGGGTCGCGCTGCCTGCCATGGTGGTGCTGGGCATGGCCTGGATATCGGTGGCCAATTCACTGGCCGTGGCGGCGCAGGTGGCCATGCCCGACTGGGTGCGCGCGCGTGGCATGTCCATCTACCAAATGGCGCTCATGGGTGGCGCGGCGGCGGGCTCACTGCTGTGGGGGCAGGTGGCCGCCATGCTGCACGTCAAGGGCGCGGTCATCGCCGCGGCGGTGTTCGGCCTTCTGGCGCTGTTGCTGACGCGGCGTTTGTCGGTTGAAGGCGGTGCCGACCTGGACTTCACACCCGCACCGGCGCGCGCAGCGGCCGAACCCGCGCAAGCCGTGGGCGCCGATGAAGGGCCGGTGATGGTGACGCTGGAATACCAGATCGACGTGTCCCGTGCCGCTGAGTTTGCCGAGGTCATGCAGCGCACGCGCCGCGCCCGGTTGCGCCAGGGCGCCTTGTCCTGGGGGCTGTTCCGTGATGTGTCGGTGCCGGGCCGCTACGTGGAGTACTTTGTGGACGAAAACTGGCTCGAGCATCAGCGCCGGCTCGAGCGTTTCACCGCCTTTGACGCTGACCTGCGCGAGCAGCGCCTGGCCTTTCACCTGGGCCCCGAGCCGCCCTTGCTGCGGCGCTACGTGGCCGACGATCCCGCCGGCTGAAAACGCCACGCACGGGCAAACCATCGCCGTGTGTCGCGGGGGCGGCCGGCACAATGCCGGGCACCGCGCAGCAGGCCACTTGCCACCGCTGCGCGCGCAACCCAACGTCACATTCAAGCCACCGCATGAACACGCCGCACACCTTTGACTGGACGGGTGGCTACACCAGCCAGCGCTCCCCCGTTTTTGCCCGCAACGTGGTGTCCACGTCGCACCCGCTGGCTGCGCAGGCCGGCTTGCGCATGCTGCAAAAGGGCGGCAACGCGGTGGACGCCGCCATCGCCACGGCGGCCATGATGACCGTGGTGGAACCTTGCAGCAACGGCCTGGGCTCCGACGCCTTTTGCATCTTGTGGGACGGCCAGCAACTGCACGGCCTGAACGCCAGCGGCAACGCACCGCAGGCCTGGACGCCCGGGTACTTTGCCGCCAAGTACGGGGCCGACGCCAAGACGCCGCCCAAACGCGGCTGGGACAGCGTCACCGTGCCAGGCGCCGTGGCTGCCTGGGTGGCCTTGCATGAACGTTTTGGCAAGCTGCCCTTTGCCGACCTGCTGGAGCCCGCCATTGACACCGCCGAGCGTGGCTACGCGGTGCCGGTGATCATTCAGCAGAAGTGGCGCAACGCCGCCAGCCTGGCCGAAATCACCTCGCAGCCGGGCTTTGCGCAGGCCTTCTTGCCCCACGGCCGCGCACCGCAGGTGGGCGAGCGCTTTGCGCTGCCCGACGCAGCCCGTGCGCTGCGCCTGGTTGCACTGACCCGGGGCGAGGCTTTTTATGGCGGCGAGATCGCTGAAGCCGCCGCCGCCCACGCCGCAGCGCACGGTGGCGCCATGACGGTGGACGACTTTGCAGGCTACCGCCCCGAATGGGTCACACCCATTTCACGCCACTACCGGGGCTACACGCTGCATGAGATCCCGCCCAACGGGCAGGGCATTGCGGCGCTCATCGCGCTGGGCATCCTGGACAAGTTTGACCTGGCCGCCTTGCCCGTGGACGGCGTGGCCAGCCAGCACCTGCAGGTCGAGGCCATGAAGCTGGCCTTTGCCGACGTGTACCAGTACGTGGCCGAACCCCGCACCATGCGCTTGACGCCGGCGCAGATGCTGGACGACGGCTACCTGGCCAGCCGCGCCCGCCTGATCGACCGCACGCGGGCGCAGAACTACGGCCCCGGCCACCAGCCACAGGGCGGCACCATCTACCTCACGGCAGCTGATGCCAGCGGCATGA
>CAZUKT010000556.1:0-3215 GCA_964620975.1 uncultured Rubrivivax sp.
CAGCAGCGCGGAGCAAAGTGCCAGCGTCACCTCCAGCTGGCGGGGCTCTTGCACCGCACCCGTGAGGAAGTCAATCGCCTCGCGCACTTCCAGCGCGTTGCCGGCGGTGTGGCCCAGCACCTGGTTCATGTCGGTGATGAGCGCACGCGCCGGCAGGCCGGCGCCGCGGGCCACCGCCACCAGGCTTTGTGCCAGTTCACGCGCCCGGGCCAGGTCGGGCAAGAAGGCGCCGCTGCCCACCTTCACGTCCAGCACCAGGGCTTGCAGGCCGGCCGCGAGCTTTTTGCTCAGGATGCTGGCGGTGATGAGCGGCACGCTTTCAACCGTGGCCGTGACGTCGCGTATGGCGTACAGCCGCCGGTCGGCCGGCGCCAGTTGTGCCGACGCGCCCACGATGGCGCAGCCCGCGCTGCGCAACGTGGCCAGCAGCGTGCTGCGGCCCGGGTCCACGCTGTAGCCGGGCAGCGCTTCCAGCTTGTCCAGCGTGCCGCCGGTGTGCCCCAGGCCGCGCCCGCTGACCATGGGCACCACGGCGCCGCAGGCCGCCAGCATGGGCGCCAGCATGAGGCTGAGTTTGTCGCCCACGCCGCCGGTGGAGTGTTTGTCGACGATGGGGCCGTGCAGGCCGGCGTCGGCCCACTGCAGCACGGTGCCTGAATGTGTCATGGCCTGCGTCAGCGCCACGGTCTCGGCGCGTGTCATGCCACGCAGCAAGATGGCCATGGCCAGCGCGGCGGCCTGGCTGTCGCTCCAGCCGCCGTGCGTGAGGCCATGAACAAAGGCTTCAATCTGCGGCACCGACAGCGTGCCGCCGTCGCGTTTGACGGCGATGATCTCGGCGGCCAGCATGGGCGTCAGTTCAGCCGTGTGATGCGGTTCAACGGCCCCGGTACCAGCGTCGGGTTGGCCTTGACGTAAAGCTCCAGCGCGTCCACGTCCATGATGCCGGTGGCGGCGTCCTTGCCCTCCTTGAGCAGCGGGAAGCTGTCGCCGCCGCCGGCCAGGAAGGCGTTGACCGTGACACGCACCGCCGCCGCCGGGTCCAGCGGCTGGCCGTTCAGGCGCACGCTGCCGGGCAGCACCCGCTGGCCGACGGGGCGGCTGGCGTCCCAGCTGTAGGCCAGGCTCTGGCTCACATGCAGCACACGGCCGCCGTCGCCACGGCCGGCCCATTGCTGTTCAAGTAGCTGCAGCAACTGCGCGCCGCTGAGCGTGAGCGTGACCAGGTTGTTGTAGAAGGGTTGCACCGAAAACAGGTCTTCATAACGCAGCTGGCCGTCGGCCGGCAGCGGCAGTGCGGCGCGTATGCCGCCGGGGTTCATCAGCGCCACTTGTGCACCGGCGGCGCGTGTGGCGGCCAGTTGCGCGTCGGCAATGATCTGGCCCAGCGGGCTTTCGCCGGCAGCGTTGCCTTCACGCGGTATGCCCGCGCCAATGCGGCCCACCACACGCTGCGTCAGCGCCACCGACAGCGCTTCGTACTGCGCGATCAGCGCGGTCATTTGCGGCGCCTTGGCAAAGCTCTGGGTGCGCACGATGACGTTGTCGGCGGTGGCGCTGGTGACGTCGCGTGTGGCGGGGTCGAGCACGAGGTCGATCTCGGTGACGATGGTGCCGTACTTGTCGCCACTGGTGACCAGGCGGCCGTCGATGCGGCAGTTGTAGGCGCGGTGCGTGTGGCCGCTGATGACGGCGTCCACGGCCTTGTCGAGCTTCTTCACGATGTCCACGATGGGGCCGCTGATGCCCGGGCAGTCGTTGTAGTCGCCCGTGGGCACACCGCCTTCGTGGATCAGCACCACGATGGCCTGCACGCCCTGGCGTTGCAGTTGCGGCACCAGGCGGTTGATGGTGTCGGCTTCGTCGTCAAAACGCAGGCCGGCCACACCCGCAGGCGCCACGATGCCGGGCGTGCCCTTGAGCGTGAGGCCGATGAAGGCCACCGGCACGCCCTGGAAGGTCTTCACGTGGTAGGCCGGCAGCAGGGTCTGCCCGGTCTGGATGTTCACCGTGCTGGCAGCCAGGTACTGGTAGCTGGCGCCCTTGAAAGGCGCCGGGCCCTTGCAGCCGTCGGTGGGGCTGCAGCCACCCGCTTGCAGCCGCAGCAGTTCGGCGGCGCCCTTGTCGAATTCGTGGTTGCCCACCGCGCTGGCTTCCAGGCCCATGAGGCTGAGCGCTTCTACGGTGGGCTCGTCGCGGAACACGGCGCTGAGCAGCGGTGTGGCGCCCACCAGGTCACCCGCCGCCACGAAGATGTGGTTGGGGTTCTTGGCGCGCAGTTCGGCCACGGCGGTGGCCAGGTGTTCGGCCCCGCCGGCCGACACGGGCGTGAGCTTGCCGGCAGCGTCGCGCACGCGGATGCCGCCGCTGGGCGGCTTGAGGTTGCCGTGGAAATCATTGATGGCCAGCACCTTGACCAACACCGGGCCCGCAGCGGGCGCGGCGGGTGGTGGTGTAGGCGGTGACGGTGGCGCCGTGGTGCAGGCGGCCAGCAAGGCGGCCAGGGAAAGCAGCGGGTACAGGGCAGCGGCGTGGCGCATGTTGGGGTGCCTGGGTGGGGTCAGTAGGTGGTGCCGGACAACGGGCCGGAAAGCGGTCCGGACAACGGACCGGACAGGCCGGGCGGGGTGCCGGCGGCAGGGTGCGGGGCACCGGCGAGCACGGCTTCAATGTCGCTGAGGATGCCACTGGCGCCGATGCGAAAGCGCGTGGGTGTCACGGCGTCAGCGCCCAGGATCTCTTGCGTGAGGGCGATGTACACGGCGGCGTCGGCCACCGTGCGTATGCCGCCCGAGGGTTTGAAGCCGACACGGCCGCGCGCGGTGCGGTCGTCGGCGATGGCCTGCAGCAGCAGCCGTGCGGCATGTGGTGTGGCGGTGCGGGGCGTCTTGCCGGTGCTGGTTTTCAGGAAGTCGGCCCCTGCGTCCAGCGCGATGTGGCAGGCGTGGGCAATGAGCGCATCGTCTTGCAACTCCCCGGTTTCCAGAATCACCTTCAGCCGCAGGCCGCTGCAGGCGCTGCGCACGGCGGCCAGCAAAGCGGGCGCGGCGGCGAGATCTTGGTAGGGGATCACCACGTCCACCTCCTGCGCGCCGGCGGCCACGATGGCTCGCGTGTCGGCCACGGCCCGCGCCGTGTCGGCGCTACCGTCAGGAAAGTTCGCCACCGCCGCCACGGCCACCTCAGGGGGCAGTTCGCGCCGCGCAAAGGCGGCC
>CAZUKT010000557.1:0-3211 GCA_964620975.1 uncultured Rubrivivax sp.
CCGTGATCGAGGCCATGAAGATGGAAAACATCCTCACTGCCACGCAAGACGGCACCGTGGCGCAAGTGCTGGCCAACAAGGGCGAGAGCCTGGCCGTTGATCAACCCATACTGAGCTTTGCCTGATGGACAACAAGCCCTTCAAGATCCTTGGCCTGCAGCAAGTGGCCATTGGTGGCCCCAGCAAGGAGCGGCTCAAGTCGTTGTGGGTGGACATCCTTGGCTTGACGGTGAAGAGCACCTTTGTCAGTGAACGCGAAAACGTCGACGAAGACATCTGCGCCATGGGCCAGGGTGTGCATGAGGTTGAAGTAGACCTGATGCAGCCCGTGGACCCCGACAAAAAACCCGCTGTGCACGCCACGCCACTGAACCACGTGGGCCTGTGGGTGGACGACCTGCCCAAGGCCGTGGAATGGATGACGGCCCACGGCGTGCGCTTTGCACCGGGCGGCATCCGCAAAGGCGCGGCGGGCCACGACATCTGCTTCATCCACCCCAAGGGCAATGAAGAGTTTCCGTTGTGTGGTGAAGGTGTGTTGATTGAACTGGTGCAGGCGCCGCCCGACGTGGTGGCCGCGCTTTCTTGACCGTCAAGCCGCCGTGGCGGCGCTGAAGCCCGCCGCCAGGGCGCGGGTGATTTCAGCCGCAGCCACCCCACGGCAACCGCTGGCGTTTTGCCCGCACCACAGCGGCGAAAAGCCGCCGCTGCCGGCCTTTTCAGCTGCCGCGCGCAGCGGTGCCACGGCCGCCGTGGCCAGCGGGAAAGCAGGTGCCGCCGCATTGAGCGGGCCCAATTCGCGCATCAGCCGGTTCACGATGCCACGCGCCGGCCGGCCCGAAAACAGCGTGGTCAAGGCTGTGTGCCCTGCGCCCGGGCCTTGCAGCGCGGCGCGGTGGGCTGCGCTGGTGCTGCATTCAGGGCTCAGCAGGTAGGCCGTGCCCACCTGCACACCGGCGGCACCCAGTGCCATGGCCGCCGCCACGCTGCAGGCGTCGGCAATGCCGCCGGCCGCCACCACCGGGCAAGGCACAGCGCGCACCACCTGCGGCAAGAGCGCCAACGTGCCCATCTGGGTGCTGAGGTCGTCATCCAGGAACATGGCGCGGTGGCCACCTGCTTCCAGACCCTGGGCAATGACGACATCGGCGCCGTGTGCCGCCAGCCACTGCGCCTCTGGCACGGTGGTGGCGCTGGACATCACCACCGCGCCCCAGGACTTGACGTGGGCGAGCAAGCCAGGCGCGGGCAGGCCGAAGTGGAAGCTCACCACCCGGGGGCGCACTGCGTCCAGCAGCGCGGCGGTGTCGGCATCAAACGGCCGGCGCAAGGGGCCGCTGGCCGCAGCGGGCAAGCTCAGACCCAGTTCACGGTAGTAGGGTGCCAGCAGCGCCAGCCAGGCGGCTTGCCTGGCCTCGTCCGGGGTGGGCGGCGCATGGCAAAAGAAGTTCAGGTTCCAGGGCTTTTCGGTGCCGGTGCGCAGGGCCGCCACTTCGCGTTGCAAGGTGGCCGCGTCCAGCATGGCGCAGGGCAGCGAGCCCAGCGCGCCGGCGCCACACACGGCCAGCGCCAGCGCGCTGCCTTGCACGCCAGCCATTGGGGCCTGGATCAGGGGCAAATCGGTTCCAAGCAGATGCTGCAGTGACATGGTTTGTCCGTGGGTGAATGGCAGGCCGCGCGCCGGCCTTGTGCTGGGCCGCCATCATGCCCGCCGTGACACTGTGATGCCTTGACGCCCTCTGCCACGGCTCCGTCATGCACTCAGTCACGCCGTAGGTACACCATAGGTACGCCCGCCGCATGCCGACAGAGCCGGCGTGCGGCTTGGCTGCCAGAGCCTGACAGCGCCGTGGCGCAAGGCCAAGTCCCGCTGCCCGCTACGGCCATGGCAACGGGCGCTACAGTGCCACCGTCATCACGCAAGGAGACCTGCCCCATGAACGCCAATAGCCTGCTCGACCAATTGCTCAAGACCGGCGCTGCCGCCCTGGGCAATGCCACCCAGGCCGCCAGTTCACCCGACGGCCGCAAGTACGCCACGGGCGCAGCCGTAGGCGGCGTGCTCGGCCTGCTGCTGGGCAGCCGCAGCGGGCGGCGGCTGGGCGGCAGCGCCATCAAGCTGGGCAGCGTGGCCGCACTGGGCATGCTGGCCTGGAAGACCTACAACGACTGGCAGGCACAGCAGGCTCAGGCGGGGGCGGCAGGTGCCGGGGGCGAGGCCGGGGCCGGGGCCAAAGGCGCGCCAGTGCAGAGTGCTCCCCCGGCCTTGCCCGCGCCGCAAGCAGACGCCCATGGCCGTGCACTGCTGAAGGCCATGATCGCGGCGGCCAAGTCCGACGGCCACCTCGATGAGCGCGAACGCGAACTGGTGCAGGCTGAACTGCGCCGCACGGATGCGGGCGCCGAATTGAGCCACTGGGTCCAGGTCGAACTGCAACAACCGCTGAACGCAGCCGCCGTGGCGGCCCAGGCCACGGGCCCTGAAATGGCCGCCGAGATCTACCTGGCCAGCGTGCTGGTGGTGGACGAAACCAGCGCCGTGGAGCGCGCCTACCTGGACCAACTCGCGCAGGCGCTGCGACTCGCGCCTTCACTGCAGGCGGACCTGGAAGCGCGCGCCCGGGCCGCCTGACAAAGGCCGCGTCGGCGCCCGTGGCGTCGCGCCGGCGCCGTCACAAACCCGGCTTGCCGGTTCCCTGCGCAAGCACCGGCACCGAAGCCGCCTTGCCTTTGAACTGCACCGGGTCCAGGTTGCACAGCGCGGCGGCTCGGTGGGCCCTTGAGCTCGCGCGCTCGGCCAGCGCCAACGCGCCTGCAAGGCCGGCCTCGGCGCCGTGCATGGGTGGCCCCAGGGGGCCTTGAAGCAACGCCAGACATCGCCAGGCGCGAAGGCTGGGTTGACAATCAACGCAACAGAAGGACTTTTGCGAAGGCTAAGCTGCGCGCTGTTGTTTCCGCCTTCTCTTGCTGTCTGGCTGGCAGCACCTGCCGGGGTTGCACGCTGACCGGCAAGAGCACCCGCCGCACTGCGGCAACTGCGGCCACAACACCCCCCGGCCACCGCCGACCCCCATGCGTTTTGACCTGACCACCTTGAACCTCGTCCTGGCCATCGCCGACACCGGCAGCATCACGCAAGGCGCCCAGCGTGAGCATTTGGCCTTGGCGGCGGCCAGCAAGCGGCTGTCTGACCTGGAAGCGCGCTTCGGCG
>CAZUKT010000558.1:0-3186 GCA_964620975.1 uncultured Rubrivivax sp.
CCATTGATGTCCACGCCCACTGCGGCAGGCGTGGCGCCGAATTCGATGCCCACGCCGGTCAGCGTGAGGTTGCTGGCAATCAGTTGCGTGCCGGTGCCGCCAATGATCAGCCCACTGCCGTCCACCGTGCCGGTGCCGGTGAGCACGAGGTCGCCGGCGTTCAGCGTGCTGCCCTGCACGCCCACGCCTTCGCCGCCCAGGTCGCCGCCACGGCCCTTGACCACCACACGCGACCCGGCACCCGTGCCACGCAACAGCGTGCCCTGCACCAGCACACCCAGGCTGCCGGGGTTGATGGCGCTGCCGCGCACGGCGTCGCCTTCTGAGCCTTCGATGCGGATTTCTGCGCCCGCGTTGGCGGTGAGCAGGTTGCTGTTTTCAACGAAGATGGGCGCACCCGCCGGGCTGCCCGCTGCCGTGTTGGCCAGCAGCCTGACCCCGGCGTCGCCCGACACCGTGCTGGTGTTCAGCGAGATGCCGTCGCCACGCAGCGTGACCGCGGCACCGGCCGACAGGTTGGCCTGAAAGAGGGCGACCGACTCGCCGATGCTGTATGCCCCGCCGCTGCCCAGCACATCGAGCCGCTGGCCCGCCGCGTCCTGCGGGCCCAACACGTTCATGCTGTCCAGGAAAACAGCCAACCCGCTGTCGGCCGTGCCTTCCACGGTCCCTTGCAGCGTGACGGTGGTGGCGCCCAAGCCGTTGACGAGCAGGCCGCCCGGGTTGGCGGCCACGCCGGTGGCCGCGAGGCCCTGCCCGCCGACGCTGACGGTGCCGCTGATGCTGAGCGGCGCACCGCTGGCCGTGATCTGGGTTTCGCTGGTGCCGCCCACAGCACCGCCACGCAAGATGGCACCGGCAAAACCGGCGCGGTTGTCCCCACTCAGCGCCAGCAGTGACGCGGCGTTGGCGGTGGCGTCCACCATTTGCAGCGTGCTGCCTTCGGCCACAAACAGGCCCGCGCCGTTGACGGCGGCACCCCCCGCGCTTTGGCCACTCAGCCGCAGCACGCGGTCGGTCACGATGGCGCCGCCACTCATGAGCAGGCCGATCTCGGTGTCGCTGCGGCCAGCCAGTGACACTTCACGCGCCGTGAGGTTGCTGCTGATGAGTTCCACGCCGCTGCTCACGCCGCTGCTGGTGGTGGCCCCGCCACCCACGATGCGGCCGATGCCGGCGTCGATGACGGTGCTGGCCAGGCTCAGTGCTTCTTGCGTGCCCGAACCGTTGAGCAGCAACCAGGGTGCGGCCACGGTGGTGGCCGGCAACACGCCGCCGGGCAGCGTCTGGCTGGCGCCAAAGGTCACGTCGCCACCGCCGGTGTTGATGATGGTGTCGGCCAGGCGCAAGCCCGTGGGGTTGGCACCCGTGGTGGCAAAGCTCAGTGCCAGCGCGCCGCTGGTGGCGGTGATGAGCGAGTTCTCCACCAACACACCTTGCACCGCCATGGCCAGGCTGCCGCCCGCGCTTTCGACGATGGTGTTGCGCAGGTGCAGACCCAGATCGCCGGTGAAGGTGGTGGCCCCGCCGGTGGGCAGCACCAGGTCCACGTCGCTGATGGCAAACGCGTTGCTGAATCCATTGGCAAGGGCCGACCTTTCCACCAGGAAGGTGGCCGAGGTGGCCGCAGCCAAGTCAAGCAAGGGGCCGGGTGCGCCGGCATCGTTGAACATGCCGATGCCCAGGCCGGCGGTGGCGTTGCCGGTGATGGACAGTGCTCCGTTGCTGACGGTGACGCGTGATCCCCGGCCCGCCGTGCCGGTGTCGATGTTGTAGGCGTACAGACCGACGCCCCCGGAGTCGGTGCCCAGGCCCTTGAGCGTCATGACGGCGCCGCTGGCCGGTGCGGCCGCCAGGTCCAGGCGCGCACCGTCGGCCAAGCCCAGGCCCAGGCGGCCAGCACCTTCTACCGTGAACGACTGGGTGGCCGTCAGGTTGGTGGCGTCACCACGCAGCACCACGCCCGCGTCCACGCCAATGGGCGTCAGCACCGATGTCACGCCGACGATGTCGATGGTGGCGGCGCTGATGGTGGTGGGCTGTGCGGTGCCGCTGCCAACGTGCACGCCGTCGCTTTGGTCCACCGTGGACAAACCCACGGCGCGGAAGGTGCCGCTGCCCAGCGTGAGCGCCGAGTCCTGCACATTCACCCCCGTGGAGCCGCCGCGCGAGGTTTGGCTGAACGGCCGGTTGGTCGAGTCGTAGCCCACCGCAGGCCGGTACGTGGCGGCCGTGAAGCTGCCGTCCGGCAGCGGCAGTTGCTGGGGAATGGCGCCCCCGAGCGTGATGTTGCCGCCCCGTGTGTTGATGCTGCTGTTGTCAATTTCAACCGCACCAATGCCCGAGCCCGCCGCCACCAGGTCCAGCGACAGGGGCTGCGTGCTGCTGCTGATGCTGCTGCCACGCACCACCACGTCGCGCGCCGCGCTCAGCGTCAGCGTCACCGCAGAAGGCGGCGCCACGGCCAGCGTGGCGGCGTCCATGAAGATGTCACCGGCCTGCGTGTTGCTGCCCGCCGTGCCGGTGCTGATGCTCACCGAGTTGCCGGCATTCAACGCGGCGGCAATGGTGGCCGTGCTGATGACGGAGCTGTCGTCGGTGGTGGTGAAGTTGGGGTTGCCGGTGATGTTGGTGTCGGGGCCGACGTTGTTGATGAGGATGTTGTTGGGGTCGAGCAGCCAGGTTCCCGATTTGCCGGTTTTGCCGTCGCCGCGCGCCGTCACGTCCACGCTGGCCGGCCGGGCGTCAAGCCAGCCGCCCGAGGTTTCAACAAAACCACCGTCACCGCCCAGTTGCCCGCCGCGCGCGCTGAGCGTGCCGTAGGCGCGGGTGGCCTGGTCGGACCACAGCACGATGCGGCCGCCCGCACCCAGCTCACCGGCATCGGCGCGCAGTGTGGTTTGCGGGCCTACGAAGACGGCGCGTGCATTGGGCACCGTGCTGTCCTGGCCTTGTTGGCCGCCGCCCAAGCGTATGGACCCACCACCGGCGGCGCCCGACACGTCCACCACGGCCTGGCCCAGCACGGCCACTTGCGCGCCCAGCAGATCGACCTTGCCGCCGTGGGCCCCGGCGCCACCGGTGGCCTCTGTGAGGCTGGCTTCGCCCAGCGTGAGCGTGTCGCTGGCACGCAGCACCACCTCACCCAGGGCGTCGCGCCCCAGGCTGCTGGCCTGCACCAGGCCG
>CAZUKT010000559.1:0-3173 GCA_964620975.1 uncultured Rubrivivax sp.
GTGCTGGCCGTTGGTGCAGGGCTCGCCCCACACCACCGGGCTGGTGCCATAGGGCAGGGGTTGGCCGTGCTGGTCCACACGCTTGCCGTTGCTTTCCATTTCCAGCTGCTGCAGGTAGGCCGGCAGGCGTTTCAGGCCCTGGTGGTAGGGCGCCACGCTGCGGCTCGTAAAGCCGTGGAAGTTGCGATACCACACGTCCAGCAGGCCCAGCACAACCGGCAGGTTCCGGGCCAGCGGCGTGTGCGCAAAGTGCTGGTCCATGGCGTGGGCGCCAGCCAGCAGGGCGCGGAAGTTGGCCGCGCCAATGGCAATGGCTATCGGCAGGCCAATGGCGCTCCACAGCGAATAGCGCCCGCCCACCCAGTCCCAGAAACCAAAGGTGCTGCGTATGCCAAAGTCAGCCGCCGCCTGCACGTTGGTGGTGGTGGCGGCAAAGTGGCGCGCGGTGTGCTGCCCGCCCTGGCTCAAGAACCAGTCGCGCGCGGCGTGTGCGTTGGCCATGGTCTCTTGCGTGGTGAAGGTCTTGCTGGCCACGATGAAGAGCGTCTTGCTGGCGTCCAGTCGCTTGAGCAGCGGCGCGATGTCGTGGCCGTCCACGTTGCTGACGAAGTGCAGGCGCTGCGTGGGCTGCGTGTAGGCGTCGAGCGCCGGCACCACCATGGCCGCACCCAGGTCGCTGCCGCCGATGCCGATGTTGACGATGTCGGTGAAGCCGCCGTCGGCGCGCACACGTTCGGCGTAGTCGAGCATGGCGTCCAGCTCTTTGTGCACCTCGGCGCTGAACGGGCCCTGGCCACGGGGCGCACGCAGCGCGGTGTGCAGCACGGCGCGGCCTTCGGTGGCGTTGGCAATGCCGCCGCGCAGCATGGCGTCGCGTTGGGTTGCCAGCTGGCACTCATCGGCCAGTTCCAGCAACCAGCGCAGGGTGGCGGTGTCGATGAGGTTCTTGGACAGGTCGGCAAAGACCTCGGGTGCTTCAAACGACAAGGCCTCGAAGCGGCTGCCGTCACGCGCAAAAGCCTCGCGCAGGTCCAGATCGCGGCCGTGGGCCTGGTAGTGGCCTTGCAGCGCCGCCCAGGCCTGCGTGCGGTCACAACGCATCATGGCTGCAGCCCCTGTATGAGTTGGTCCAGCTTCACGGCGTCTGCTGCAAAGGCGCGTATGCCTTCAGCGAGTTTTTCGGTCGCCATGGCGTCTTCGTTCAGCGCCCAGCGGAACGCGGCCTTGTTGTAGTGCAGCTTGGGCAGATCCAGTGCCTTGCAGTCGTCAGCGTCCAGGCTGCGTGTGATGGGCTCTTGGCTGGCCTGCAGCGCCGCCAGCAGGTCGGGGCTGATGGTGAGCAGGTCGCAGCCGGCCAGGGCCACGATCTGCCCGGTGTTGCGAAAGCTCGCGCCCATCACCTCGGTGCGTATGCCGTGGTGTTTGTAGTGCTGGTAGATGGCCTTGACCGACAGCACGCCGGGGTCGTTGGCGCCGGCGTGGTCGGCCTCCACCCACGTGCTGCCGGCAGCCTTTTTGTGCCAGTCATAGATGCGGCCTACAAAGGGGCTGACGAGCTGCACCCCGGCCTCGCCGCAGGCCACCGCCTGGCAGAAGGCAAACAGCAGCGTCAGGTTGCAATGGATGCCGGCGTGTTCCAGCAATTCGGCGGCGCGAATGCCTTCCCAGGTGGCTGCCATCTTGATGAGCACGCGGTCGCGCGAGATGCCGGCCGCTTCGTACAAGGCAATGAGCCGGTGCGCACGCACCACGGTGGCGGCGGTGTCAAACGACAGGCGCGCGTCCACTTCGGTGCTCACGCGGCCGGGCACGACCTTCAGGATTTCGCGGCCAAAGCGCACCAGGGTGTGGTCTACCAATTCGTCCAGCGGTGCGCCGGGGTGGGCCTCTACCGTGTCGGCCAGCAGCGGCGCGTATTCGGGCTGCTGCACCGCCTTCAGGATGAGGCTGGGGTTGGTGGTGGCGTCTTGTGGCGCAAAGGCGGCCAACTGGTGGAAGTTGCCGGTGTCGGCCACCACGGTGGTGAATTGCTTGAGCTGGTCTAGCTGGTTCATCGGCGGGCACTGAAAGATGGTTGGGCGCTGCAGGGGGCGGCTGCCACCCCGGATTAGACATTGAGCGTAGCCGCCCCGGGTTTCAGCATGATTTCATTGGCTGCGGCCATGGGGGCCGGCGCGCAGCCGACCCGCGCCCGGCGCGCCGGGTGTGGGTGCCTACGGCTGCCGCCACTTCTGCAGCAACATCACCAGGCTGGCCAACACCGACAAAATCACCAGCGGCAGGTCAATGCGGATGTCGGTCTGCGTGGAGACGCCGCTTTCATACGCCAGGTAGACCAGCACCTGCACGCCCACCGCCAAGGCCATGGCACCCAGGCTGTGGCCGCGCAACGAGCGCACCACCACCGGCCACAGCAGCACCAGCACAAAGAGCGGGCCCTGCACCACGCCCACGCGGTCGGGGCCCTGGCGGGCGCAGGCGCTCAGCAGGGCGCAGGCCAGCGGGGACCACAGGCCGGCGTGACGCCACGGTTTCATGCGATCAACACCGCGCGGAAATCGTTGACGTTGGTGAAGGTCGGCCCCGGCACCACCAGGTCGCCCAGCGGCTGGAAGAAGCCGTAGGCGTCGTTGCGGTCCAGGTATTCAGTGGCCTTCATGCCCAGCGCCTGGGCACGGGCCAGCGTGTCGGGGGTGACGATGGCACCGGCGTTGTCTTCCATGCCGTCAATGCCGTCGGTGTCGGCGGCCAGCACGTGCACACCCGGCTGGCCTTGCAAAGCAATGGCGCAGCCCAGCAAAAACTCTGTGGCGCGGCCACCCCGGCCTGGCGGCTGCCCGGCCGTGCCCACGCCACCGCCCTTGGCCTTGACGGTGACCGTGGTCTCGCCGCCCGACAAGATCACGCAGGGCCGCGCAAAGGGCTGGCCGTGCCGCACCACGGCGCGCGCCAGCGCCGCATGCACCTTGCCCACTTCGCGGCTTTCGCCTTCCATCTCGTCGCTCAGGATGTGGGCCTGCACCCCGGCGGCACGCGCCACGTCGGCGGCGGCCTGCAGGCTTTGCTGTGGCGTGGCGATGGTGTGCACCTGGTGCCCCGCAAAGGCCGCGTCGCCGGGTTTGGGCGTTTCAAAGACGCCGCTTTGCAGCCCGGCCAGCGCGGCGGCGGGCACC
>CAZUKT010000560.1:0-3147 GCA_964620975.1 uncultured Rubrivivax sp.
TGTTCGACCACGTCACGCCGGCCATGCGCATCTACAAGGAAGAGATCTTCGGCCCGGTGCTGGTCTGCGTGCGAGCGCCCGACATGGCCACCGCCTTGCAGCTCGTCAACGCGCATGAATTCGGCAACGGCGTGGCCTGTTTCACCAGCGACGGTGGTGTGGCGCGTGAATTTGCGCGCCGTGTGCAAGTGGGCATGGTGGGCATCAACGTGCCCATACCCGTGCCCATGGCCTGGCACGGCTTTGGCGGCTGGAAGCGCAGCCTGTTTGGCGACATGCACGCCTATGGCGAAGAAGGGGTGCGCTTCTACACCAAGCAAAAGAGCGTGATGCAGCGCTGGCCCGACAGCATTGCCAAGGGGGCTGAATTTGTCATGCCCACCGCCAAGTAGGCGGCGGTGAGGGCGTGAAGCCGGCGCTGTTGCTGCCTGGGCCGGTGGCCTGCTCAAGCTGAGCGCAGGCGCGCCGATACCAACACGGTGATTCTGTGTCCACCCCCTCCGTGACCGCCCTGCACGACATCCACAGCGCGGCGCAGGCACGCCTGGCGGCCTGTCTGGCCATCGCCGACCCCGAAAGTGGCCATTCAGCGGCCGCCGCCAGCGTGGCGGCGTGCGAGGCCATGGCCCTGGCTGGCGAATTGCGATCCCTGGCCGACCACGCCCGTGCCGGCGCCTGGCTGTGTCTGCACCTGCACCGGCTGGGCCAGCACACGCAGGTGTTGCAGCAGGCCCAGGCCGTGCGCCAGGCCCTGGCGCGGGAGCCGCTGGCCAGCGCACTGAACGCCGAGCGCCAGGAGTTGCTGCGTGTGCTGACGATTTCGGCCTGTGACATCAGCTGTTTTGACGTGGCCCTGGACGCTGCGCATGAACTGGTGCGTCTGGCCGCCGCATCGGCAGACGACGGGCAGTCGCTGGTGGCCTCTTTTGCGCTGGCGGCCTGCTTTGAACGCATGGGCGATGCATGGCAATCGGTACGCCTGCTTGGCGCCGCCCTGCAGGCGCATGGCGGCGCTGCGCCCGCCCGCGCCCGCATGCTGGCCCTCAACGGCTTGTCGGCCATTTCCATCGGAGTCTTCCATCGCTTGCGGGGTGCTGCGCCCGACGCCGAAGCGCAGGAGGTGCTGGACCAGGGCCTGGCTGCGGCCACCGAGGCCCATGCCCTGCTGGCGCAAGTGCCCGACCCGGTGTACGAGGTGGCCATTACCGGCAACCTGGGTGAAGTGCTGCTGCACCAGGGCGAATGGGACCGCGCAGAAACCTTGCTGCGGCTGGCGTTGGCCTTGGCCAACCAGCGTGGCCTGACGGCGCACGCGTGGCGCGTCCAGGCGTCGCTGGGCGGGTGGTGGCTGGCCACGGGCCACACGCTGCAGGCGCTGGCCGCCATGCACACGCTGCTGGCCGAGATGGGCAGCGCCGCCCCGCCGCAGACGGCGTCGCGTGCCCACCATGTGGCCTACCGCGCGTGCCGCTTGCTCAAGCAGCACGCGCAGGCGCTGGAGCACTTTGAATGCGTGGAGCAGATCGAGCGCCAGCGTGCCATCAGCCAGTTGCGTGCGCAGTCGGCGTTGTTTGTGACGCGTGCCGAGGCGCAGCGCGCGCAGTGGCAAGCCGAGCAAGCGCAGCAAGATGCATTGCTCCACCGCGCCCGTGCCGAAGAATTTGCTGCCACGGCCGAGCGTGACCCGCTCACCGGCCTTGGAAACCGACGCCACCTGCAGCGCCGCTGGGCAGAGATATTGCCGGCCGTGCAACGCGAAGGCTGGCCGCTGGCGCTGGCGCTGTTGGACATTGATCACTTCAAGCGCGTGAATGACGAACATGGTCACGCGGTGGGCGACCGTGTGCTTGTGACCCTGGCCCAGTTGCTGCGCGAGCGCACGCGCGCTGGCGACGTGATGGCGCGCTACGGCGGCGAAGAATTTGTGCTGCTGCTGCCGGGCATGGGCCTGGAACTGGCCACGGAAATGTGCGAGCGCCTGCGTGAATGTGTGGCCGCGCACGTGTGGGGCGACATCAGCGCGCCGCTGCAGGTGAGCCTGAGCATCGGTCTGGTGGCGTTGCAAGCTGGCACCGACTTGCCCGCCCTGCTGCAGCGGGCCGACAAGGCGCTGTACTGCGCCAAACACGAAGGCCGCAACCGCGTGTGCGTGGCGCCGGCGGCGCCGTAGCGCTCAGCTGCCGATCACGCCGCCATCCACTTTGCGTATCACCACCGTGCTGGAGCGTGGCCGCCCCACGGGGTTGAAGTCAGGCCAGTTGGAGTAGCGGCGCGGGTTGGCCGGGTCACTGCGCTCGCCAGGGGCTTCGCCGGGATGCTGGATGTTCACAAACATGGTGCGGCCGTCGGGCGTGAAGGTGGCGCCGGTCAGTTCGCAGCCCACGGGGCCGGTCAGGAAACGCCGTACCTCGCCGGTGGCCGGGTTGCAGGCCAGCAACTGGTTGTTGCCCAGGCGGGCCATCTCACCCTTGCCGATGGCGCCGCTGCTCACGTCGGTGCCTATCCACAGCACGCCGCGGTCGTCAAATGCGATGGTGTCGGGGCTGGAAAAGGCGTCGCCATGGATGTTGCCCCTGGCTTCGGCGCGAGCATTGGCCGGGTCGCCCGCCAGCAGCAGGTGGTTCCATTCAAAGCGCTCGCCGGAAAAGTCGCCTTCTTCGCGCCAGCGGATGATCTGGCCCATGGTGTTGTTGGCACGTGGGTTGGCTGCGTCCACGCCCGGGTAACCGGCGGCGCCGCGAGCGCTGTTGTTGGTCAGCGTGCAATAGACCCAGTGTGTGTGCGGGTCGCTGGCCAACCACTCGGGGCGGTCCATCTTGGTTGCGCCCAGCAGGTCAGACGCCTGACGGGCCTTGACCACCACCTCGCCCTGGTCGGCAAAGCCGGCGTCGGCCGCCAAGCCACCCTGGCCGTGCACCAGCGGGATCCAGACACCCGTGCCGTTGGCGTCAAAACGCGCCACGTACAGCGTGCCATGGTCCAGCAGCGTGGCATTGGCCTGCGCGGCGGTCTTGCCTTCAGTGGCCGGTGCAATGGGGTCGCGGCTGACAAATTTGTAGATGTATTCGAAGCGTTCGTCATCGCACGAATACACAACCGCACGCTGGTCTTGTGTCACAGCCACCCAGGCGCCTTCGTGCGCGGCGC
>CAZUKT010000561.1:0-3146 GCA_964620975.1 uncultured Rubrivivax sp.
ATTGGGCAGTTCCAGCGCCATGTAGTTCTTGCCCGGGATCACTTCCACCACGCGGATGCTCACCAGCGACAGCGAACGCGCCAGGTCACGCGCCAAGCCGACGATCTGCGCGCCCTTCACTCCCGTGGCGGGCTCGATTTCATAGCGCGTGATCACAGGGCCCGGCGAGGCGGCCACCACATGAACTTCAACGCCAAAATCGTTGAGCTTCTTTTCGATCAGTCGGCTGGTCATTTCCAGCGTTTCGGGAGTCACCGACTCCTGCCGCACCGCAGGCGCGCCGTCGAGCAAGTCCACCTGGGGCAGCTTGGTGTCGGCCAACTCAGCGAAGAGCGGCTTTTGCCGTTCCTTGGCCACACGCTGCGACTTGGCAATTTCAGCCACAGGCGGCGCAATCACCAGCGGCAGGTGCTCTTGTTCGTCCTGCCGCTGCTCCAGCACCACATGGTCACGTTCTTTGGCGGCCAACTCGCCCAGGCGCATGTCTTCTTGAAGTTCCCGCTTGCCAATGCGGCTTTCGCGCAGGCGGCCCAGGCGCTCGCCAATGGTGTCGGCAAAGTGAAGCCACGAAAAGCGCAAGGCCAGCGACATGCCCACCACCAGCAGTGCAATCCACAGCACGCCTGAGCCGGCAAAGCCCAGCCAGCGCACGGAAAGCGGCCCCAGCGTGTAGCCGAGCACGCCGCCGGCATGGCCCGGCAACAGCGGCTCCCAGCGGTACAGGCGCGTCCACTCGAGTGCGCAACTGGCCGCCAGCAACAAGGCCAAACCCAGCCAGAAGAGCCAACGCGGCCGATCCCCCGCCGATTGCGGCCCACGCAGCACGCCGGCCAACGCCGCCAGCCACGCACGCAGCCAGACAGGAACCAACCACCACGAGGAATAACCCAGAAGGAAAAGTGCCAGGTCAGAGGCCCGCGCACCCAGCAAACCCGCCATGTTGCGCACAGCTTCGCCAGTGCCAGACGTTGTAAACGCTGGATCACCGGCATGGTGCGTGAGCATGGCCAGCACCAACAGCAGCCAAGCCAGCGCACCCAGCAACAACAGGGCTTGCTGGCGCCAGCGCGGCGCGGCAGCAGCACCGGTTGAATCCACGGTGGCCGCGCCACCACCACCAAGAGACCCGAGCGGAAAACTCATGCGCGGCATTGTGGCCGATCAGCCCACGCGTGGCACCGGGGCGGCCATGGCGCAGCCGCCCGCCGTCAATCGTTCTGCAGCCGTTCCTTGATAACGACTGAGCCGTTTTCCTGCGTCTCGATGACGCCCCTGTCCTCAAGGTCCTTCATCACGCGGCTGACCATTTCGCGCGAGGCACCCACCACCTTGGCCATGTCCTGGCGGCTGACCTTGTGGCGGATGATCTTGATGCCGTCCACCTCTTCGGCCATGTCCAGCAGCGTGCGGGCGACGCGCCCGTACACGTCCAGCAGGGCCAGTGACTCGATCTGCCGGTCGGCATTGCGCAGCCGCCGCACGAGGCCGCGCATGATGCCGTAGGACAACGTGCTGTTCTCAGGCAGGCAACGCGCAAAATCGGCGCGGGCCAGCACCAGCATGTCGGTCTGAATCTCTGCGCGCACGGTGGCGCTGTGGGGTTCGTTGTCAATGAGGCTCATCTCGCCGACGTAGTCACCAGACTCCAACACCGCCAGGATGACTTCACGGCCGCGTGTGTCGGCCGTGAGCACACGAGCGCGGCCGTTGAGCAGGATGAAAAGTGCATTGCTTTTGCGGCCCTGCTCTACCACCAACTCTCCACGCCGAAAGCGCCGCTTGACCACGCTGTCGGCGATGGCCTGCGCCTGATCGACGGTGAGCATGGAAAAAAGCGGGACGCGGCGGATCAGGTCTAGGTTGGACAGCATCGACATCGAACTCACTCCTCTTGTTGTCTTGGTGCTCGGGCCAGGCCGGCGCAGGCGCCGTCTGCAAGAATCGGGCTATTGTGCCCACGGAAACGCCCGTGCCCACCGGGGCACGCCCGGATGCGCATCACTCACGTCCAAGCGATGCGATGCCACCACATTCAAGAGCCAGCCTGCCATGACCACCCCCGCCCAACACGCCCGCGTCCTGATCCTGGGGTCCGGCCCCGCCGGCTACACCGCCGCCGTGTACGCCGCACGAGCCAACCTGCAGCCCATGCTCATTACGGGCATTGCCCAGGGTGGCCAGTTGATGACCACCACCGAGGTCGACAACTGGCCCGCCGACGCCCAAGGCGTTCAGGGGCCTGAACTGATGCAGCGCTTCTTGCAGCACGCCGAGCGCTTCAACACCAAGATCGTGTTCGACCACATCAATCAGGTGGATCTGGCACACCGCCCGTTCGCACTGAGGGGCGACTCGGGCACCTATACCTGCGACACGTTGATCATCGCCACGGGCGCCAGCGCAAAGTACCTGGGCTTGCCCAGCGAAGAATCCTTCATGGGCCGGGGCGTGAGTGGCTGCGCCACCTGCGACGGCTTTTTCTATCGCGGCGACACGGTTTGCGTGGTGGGTGGTGGCAACACGGCCGTGGAAGAGGCGCTGTACCTGAGCAACATCGCCGAGAAGGTGCACCTGGTGCACCGCCGCGACAAGTTCCGTGCGGAGGCCATCATGATCGACAAGGTCATGGCCAAGGTCGGAGCCGGCAAGATTGAACTGCACCTGTGGAACACGCTGGACGAGGTGCTGGGCGACAGCACTGGCGTCACAGGCGTCCGACTGCGTGACACGCGCGACAGCAGCACACTGGAACTGGCGCTCAAAGGTTGCTTCATTGCCATCGGACACCAGCCCAACACCGACATCTTCAAGGGCCAACTCGTCATGAAGGACGGGTACATCCACACGCGGACCGGGCAAGAAGGCCTGGCAACCATGACCAGCGTGCCGGGGGTGTTTGCGGCAGGCGACGTGCAGGACCACATTTACCGCCAGGCCATCACCAGCGCTGGCACAGGCTGCATGGCGGCACTGGACGCCCAGCGCTTTCTGGAACAGCAAAACTGACTGACCGGCCAAATCACGCTATAATCGCGGGCTTTGCTGGTGCTGACAGATCAATGCGATCAACAGGCGCTGGCTGCGAACCAACATTCCCTGGAGAGCGTCATGGCACGCGTCTGTCAAGTTACCGGCAAGCGCCCGAT
>CAZUKT010000562.1:0-1744 GCA_964620975.1 uncultured Rubrivivax sp.
GCTTGATGCGCAGCAGCAACTGGCCGCAGGCGTCAAGCCCGACATGGTGCGCATCAGCGTGGGGCTGGAGCACATCGACGACATCTTGTGGGACATTGACCAGGCGCTGGCGGCGGCAAGCCACTGAGCCAGACTTTCAGCGCCACAGGTCCACCGGCTTGCCGGCGGCGCGCAGCTTGTCGGCGCGGGTCTGCACAAAGCGCTGGAACTGCGGCTCCTTGACGTAGGCGCCACTGGCCACGTAGTCAAAGGCGCTCTCAATGTGGAAGGGGCGCAGGTAGCCGTCAAACCTGAAGACTTCTGCACCGCGTGTGTCAAAGAACACCACCGTGGGGTAGAGCGTGATGTGCAGGTCGCGTGCCCAACTGCGGGTGTCGCTGCTGCGGCCGTCAGGTGTGCGCAGTGCCGTGCTGGCGCCGGGCAGCACCCGCACCAGGTCCAGTTGCGGCAGCAGTGTGCGCAGGGTGGGGCGGGCCAGGGCTTCGCTGTGCAGTTCGGCGCAGGCCGCGCAGCCGGGCGCTTCAAACAGCACGGCCAGTGGTTTGCCACCCGGCCGGCGCGGCAGCGTGGCAAGGCGCTGCAGGTAGGGCTGCGCGGCCGGCGCGGGCCTGGGTGTGCCAGGCACGGCTTCGGCGCGTTGCAGGTACTCGGCCAAGGAATCGTTGCGGTCATGCCGGCCGGCCACATAGCCCACGATGCGCGCCAGACGTTCAGGGGGCTGGTAGCCGTTCAGGCGCAGCGTGATGCGGGCGTCAGCGTCCAGGAACAGCAGCGTGGGCGTGAACTGCACACCCAGCGTCTGCGCCAGCTTCTTTTCAGTGGTGCGGTGGCCGTCGAGCCACTGAAGTTCACGGTCACCCCAGATGTTGATGGCGATGGCCACAAAGTGGCGCTGCACGGTGTCGGCCGTGGCGCCGGGGCCAAAGCTGCCTTGCATCATGGCCTTGCAGTAGGGGCAGCCGTCTTGGCCAAAGTAGACGAGCACACGCTTGCCGCTGCGTGCGGCCTCGGCCACGTCGTCCTTGAAATCCAGAAAACTCTCGGTAAACCAGCGTGGCACGGCCACGGCATGGGGTGACGCCACCTGCCCGGCGGCGGGTAGCGCGGCGCCCACCCACAGCAGCACCAAGAGTGCGCGCACGGTGCTCAGGAGCAGGGTCTTCATGGGGCAGGTGGGTTGGCCGGAAGTAGGGAAGAACGCCGGCGCATCTTAGGGCGTGGCCGTGGGGCGCCGGGCATCGGCAATAACGCTGACGATGCGCGGCGGCCGTCGGGCAATCGGTGGCGTTCCAGGCTAACCTCGGCGCCGCAACAACGCGGGGGTCGGCAATGAAAAAAGTGGTGCGCGTCTTGGTATGGCTCGTCGGCCTGGTGGCAGCCCCCTGTGTGCAGGCGGCCGACTACGTGGTGCTGACACAAGGCCAGCCCGCAGGCCATTTGAAGGTGCAGTTGCTGCCCGGCGGGCGCGTGGAAGCCGATTTCAGTTTCCGCGACAACGGGCGTGGCCCGGACATGAAAGAAAGCTTTACGCTGGACGCGCAAGGCGTGCCGCAGCGTTACCAGATCGAGGGCAAGTCCACCTTCGGCGCGCTCGTCAACGAAACCTTCAGCCTTGAAGCCGGCCGGGCGCGCTGGAAATCACACGCCGACCAGGGCGACGAAGCCGTGCCCGAAGGTTTTGTCTTCATGCCTCTCGACGCCACCCTGGCTTATTCCGACGCCTTGGTGCGCCTGCTGCTTTCGC
>CAZUKT010000562.1:1754-3145 GCA_964620975.1 uncultured Rubrivivax sp.
CAGCGCGCCCACCATCGGCGGCCTGAAGCTGGCGGCGCAGCGGCAGGTGCGTTTGTCACTGCCCGGGCCTGCCGGCAGCGTGCCGCTGGCGCTGGTGGTGGTGACCGGTGCCGACGCCCAGCCCTGGTACTACTGGGTGCGCGACGACGGCAGCAACGCCTTCTTTGCCATGACCTGGCCAGGCTGGTCGGTGGTGGAAAAAGGTTTTGAAGCGCTGGTGCCGGCCATGCTTGAGCGCCAGATGAAGGCGGTGGACGAACGCATGGTGGGCCTGCGCCAAAAGCTGGCCCAGCCGCTGGCGGGCGTGACGCTGATCCGCGCCGTGCGCTGGTTTGACGCACCCGCCGCCCGCTTGCAGGGCCCCAGTGACGTGTGGCTGTTTGACGGCCGCATTGGCGCCGTGACACCGCCCGGCGCCCTGAAGGCGGTGCCTGACCAAGTGGTGGACGGCAGCGGCCGCACGTTGCTGCCGGGGCTGTGGGACATGCACGCCCACATGTGGGCCGGCTCTGGCCTGGCGCACCTGGCCGCAGGGGTGACCAGCGTGCGCGACCCGGCCAACCAGAACGCCGACATCCTGCGCCTCAAAGCCCGCACCGAGGCCGGTGAAGTGGCCGGCCCGGCCATCCACATTGCAGGCTTCATTGAAGGCAAGAGCGCGTTTTCAGCCCGCAACGGTTTTGTGGTTGACAGCCTGCAGGCCGGGCTGGACGCGGTGGACTGGTATGCCGCACGTGGTTTTCGCAGCATCAAGCTCTACAACTCCATTCACCCCGAATGGGTCAAACCGCTGGCCGCGCGTGCGCACACGCTGGGCCTGCGGGTCAGCGGCCATGTGCCGGCCTTCATGCGTGCCGAAGAGGCCGTGCGGGCGGGCTATGACGAGCTGACCCACATCAATCAATTGATGCTGAACTTTGTCGTGCGGCCCGGTGACGACACCCGCACCCTGGTGCGCTTTGAACGCGTGGGCACCTACGGCCAGGCGCTGGACCTGAAGAGCCCCAAGGCGCGTGCCTTCATCCGCCTGCTGCGTGAACGTGGCACCGTGGTGGACCCCACCGCAGTGACCTTCGAGGCCATGTTCACGCAGGCGCAGGGCCAGCCCAGCCCGTCGGCCGTGGCCGTGGCCAGCCACTTGCCGGTGCTGTGGCAGCGCGGCCTGCGTGCGGCCGAGATGGAATTGAACGGCACCCGGTTGCAGACCTTCAGGCTGTCGTACCAGCGCATGCTGGAGCTGACCGTGGCACTGCACCGTGCCGGCGTGCCGCTGGTGGCCGGCACCGACGGCTGGGCCGGCCTGGGCCTGCACCGTGAGCTGGAGCTGTACGTGCAGGCCGGCATTCCAGCGGCCGAGGCGCTGCGCATTGCCACGCTCAACGGTGCCCGTG
>CAZUKT010000563.1:0-375 GCA_964620975.1 uncultured Rubrivivax sp.
GTCGCCCAAGTTCTTTTACGACCCGCTGGGCTCGCGCCTGTTTGACGCCATCACCGAGCTGCCCGAGTACTACCCCACGCGCACCGAAGCGGCCATCTTTGCCAGCCACGGGCCGGCCATTGCCGCCGCCGTGCAGGTGGCCACGGGCGGCGCGCCGGTGATGGTGGACTTGGGCGCCGGCAATTGCGCCAAGGCGGCCAGCCTCTTCGGCCTGCTGGCGCCGCGCCGCTATGTGGCGGTGGATATCTCAGTGGACTTCCTGCGCCAGTCTCTGGACTACCTGCAGCGCGACCACCCGGGCATGGATCTGGTGGGCCTGGGGCAAGACTTTTCCACCCGCCTGGCCTTGCCCGCGCACTTGCTGGACGGCCCGGC
>CAZUKT010000563.1:385-1787 GCA_964620975.1 uncultured Rubrivivax sp.
CTACCCCGGCTCGTCCATCGGCAACTTCGGCCCGGCCGACGCCTTGCGTCTGCTGCGCCAAGCCCGCACCACGGCCTCGGGCGGTGCTTTGCTCATTGGCGTGGATCTGGTCAAGGACACGCACTTGCTGGAAGCCGCCTACGACGACGAACTGGGTGTCACGGCGGCCTTCAACCTGAACCTGCTGAGCCACCTGAACCGGCTGCTGGGGGCTGACTTCCGCGTGCGCGACTGGTTGCACCTGGCGCTGTTTGACCCCGTGGCGTCGCGCATTGAAATGCACCTGCAGGCGCGCCATGCCACCACCGTGCGCTGGCCGGGCGGCGAGCGGCACTTTGGCGCCGGTGAACGCATCCACACTGAAAACTCGGCCAAATGGCAGCCGGCCGACTTTGAAGCGCTGCTGCACGAGGCCGGTTTTGCCCGTGTGCAGCGCTGGACCGACGCGCAAGGCTGGTTTGGGGTGTTTCTGGCGGCGGGCTGAGCGCCGCGCCGGTCGCAGCGCCGTGGCTGCGTCTAGATGGCGCAGCTTCTGAAGCCCGCCGGCACGTCGTTGCGGTAGGCCGGAAAGTAGTTGCGGTAGCGGGGGTGCTTCATGCGCGGCTGTGTCATGAAGGAAGCACCACGCAGCACCGGCCGGCCGTCAAACCAGGGCGCTGAATAGTCGCGGTAGGGGTGGGCCTCAAAACCGGGGTAGGGTGCAAAGGGGCTGGCCGTCCATTCCCACACGTCGCCCCAGCGCATGGCCTGGGGTTGGGTGACGGCGGCGCGTTCCCACTCGGCTTCGGTGGGCAGGCGGCGGCCGGCCCAGCGGCACCAGGCCTGGGCTTCAAAGTGCGTGAGGTGGCAGGCCGGCTCGTGCAGGTCCAGCAGCCGCCACTGGCCGTGGCGCCACTGTTGCCACTGCGCGCCGTCTTGCCGCAGGTACCGGGGTGTGGCCGTGGCTTGGTGTTGGCGCCACGCGGCGCCGGCTTCGCACCACCATTGCGGGTGGGCATAACCACCGTCTTGCACGAAGGGCAGGAACTCGGCCCAGCGCACGGCTTGCGCGTCAATGGCCGTGGCGGGCAACACCAGCGGGTGGGCGCCCAGTTCGTTGTCAAAGGCGAAGCCGGCGCCGGCCTCGCTGCCCAGCCACCACGGGCCTGCGGGCCACTGCAGCGGTGGCGGCGGCGTGGGCAGGCGTGGCGCTTGCCACGGCGTGCCCGGCACGGCCACACCCAACGCCTGCGCCATGTACAGCGCGGCCTCGTGGTGCATGTCTTCGTGGTGCAGGGCCAGGCGGTGAAAGTACAGCCCGGTGTCCGTGGGCTCGGCCTGCGCCAGCAGGTCCAGGGCCTGCGCCAGTTGTTGCGCCAGGTCGGCCCGGATTTTGAGACCCAGTACGGCTATCGGCCCTGGC
>CAZUKT010000563.1:1797-3144 GCA_964620975.1 uncultured Rubrivivax sp.
TTGTACAAGGCGTCGGCCGCAGCCCGGGTGGCGGGCCGCCGGGTGGCGTCGGGGTCGGCCGCCAGGCCCAAGTGGCGCTGTGAAAACCGCGCCAACCACCAGTCCTGAAACCAGCCGATGTGGCCCAGTTCCCAAAGCGGCGGGTTCAGGGCTTCGTGGTAGGGGATCTGCAGACCCGGCAGCGCCCGCTCATAGAGCGCAAAGGTGGCCAGCGTGTCGGCGCGGCTGGCTTGCAGGGCGTCGGCCAGGGTGGTGGCGGCACCTTGCCGTGCGGTGCGTGATGGCAGCCCCGCAGGCGGGGTATCGTGCTCTGGCGTTAGGCTTGGGGGGTGCATCAGCAGTCCATCGTCATCGTGACCCCGGCATTGGCCGAAGCCAACAACGGCAATTGGCAAACCGCACGCCGCTGGGCGGGTTTCCTGCGGGCAGCTTACCGCGTGGACGTGGTCGGTTCATGGGCCGCCGCTGAAGAAAATGCTGGGCACAGCCTGATGGTGGCCCTGCACGCGCGACGCTCGGCCGCGTCCGTCGCCGCCTGGCGCGCCACTTACCCGCAGCGGCCGCTGCTTGTGGCACTGACCGGCACCGACCTGTACCGCGACATCGACACCGACGCCGCTGCCCAGCACAGCCTGGCCGTGGCCGACACGCTGGTGGTGCTCAATGATCTGGGCGCGCAGCGCGTGCCCGCGCAGTGGCAAGCCAAGACACAGGTGCTGCTGCAGTCGTGCCCGGCGCGCCACGCGCAGGCCCACAAGACCCAGCGCCACCTTCGTGCGCTGATGGTGGGCCACCTGCGCGAAGAAAAAGACCCGCAGACCTACTTTCGCGCCGCGCAGCGCCTGGCGGGCCGGCACGACATCTGGCTCGACCATGTCGGCGACGCGCTGGACCCGGCCTTGGGTGCACAGGCCGCTGCGTTGGCGGCTTCTTGCCCCCAATACCGCTGGCTGGGCCCGCAGCCGCATGCCGCCACGCGACGCCGCATTCAGGCCGCGCATGTGCTGGTGCATGCCAGCCGCATGGAAGGCGGCGCGCACGTGGTGATGGAGGCCGTGCGCAGCGGCACGCCGGTGCTGGCGTCGCGCATCGACGGCAACCTGGGCCTGCTGGGCCAGGGCTACACGGGCACCTTTGATGTGGGTGACGACGCGGCCCTGGCAACCCTGCTGCAGCAAGCCCGCGACGATGCCGATATGCTGCCGGCCCTGAGCCAACAACTGGCGCCCCGCGCGGCACTGTTTGCCCCCGCAGCCGAAAGCGCCACCCTGCACCGCCTGGTGGCCCAACTTCTGAGAGTGTGAGAGTCAATCCAACATGCCCGCTCGTGCCGCCATATCGCACCCA
>CAZUKT010000564.1:0-3143 GCA_964620975.1 uncultured Rubrivivax sp.
CCCCAAGCACCGGGTTGGTGATGTGGGCCGCGGCCGCCACGGCGCTGGTGCTGGCGTCGCGCCAGCTGAAGGCGCGTGCCGATGACCGGCTGGTGCCGCTGATGGGCATGCTGGGCGCGTTTGTGTTTGCCGCGCAGATGATCAACTTCAGCATCCCCGGCACGGGCTCCAGCGGGCACCTGGGGGGCGGCTTGCTGCTGGCCATTTTGCTGGGGCCGCACGCCGCGCTGGTGGTCATCAGCTCGGTGCTCACGGTACAGGCGCTGTTTTTTGCCGACGGTGGCCTGTTGGCCTTGGGTGCCAACATCTTCAACCTGGGTGTGCTGCCCTGCATGGTGGCCTACCCGCTGGTCTACCGGCCGCTGGCCGGCCGTGCGCCGTCGCCCCGGCGCATGTCGGTGGCGGCCGTGCTGGCTGCGGTGGCCGCGCTGCAATTGGGGGCGATGGGTGTGGTGTTGCAGACCGTGGCCTCGGGCATCAGCGCGCTGCCTTTGCACTTGTTTGCGTGGCTCATGCTGCCCATCCACGCGGCCATCGGCTTGGTGGAAGGCCTGGCCACGGCGGCACTGGTGGGTTTTGTGATGCGGCAGCGGCCTGGCCTGCTGCAGCCCGACGCGTGGGCCCCGCCCGCCACGGCACAGGGCCGGCCCACATTGCGCCCGGTGTTGGCCACGACAGCGCTGCTGGCCCTGCTGGTGGGCGGTGTGGGCTCGTGGTTTGCGTCCACCCAACCCGACGGGCTGGAATGGAGCGTTGCGCACGCCAGCGGCGGCCAGGAAGTGGCCGCCCCCGCACGGGGCCTGCACGCGGCACTGGCACAGGTTCAGGCGGCTGTGGCCTGGCTGCCGGGCTATGGGTGGCCGAGCACAGCGGCCGCCGTTGGCGGCACGCAGCCTGCCGCAGCGATGGCAGCAGCGGCACCCGCACCAACAACGTCATCAGCGGCATCAGCTACACCAGTGGCACCAACGGCACCAACGGCACCAGTGGCACCAGTGGCCGCCGCACCTTGGCCTGCGGTCGACCTTGGCACCTCTCTGGCCGGCGTGCTGGGCGGCAGCTTGACGCTGGCCCTGGTCAGTGGCGTGGCACTGCTGCTTCGCCGCCGCAAGCCTGCACCGGGCTGACGCCGCCACACTGCGCGGGCCCACTGCCGATGCCGAGCCTGGACCAAGCCCTGCAGGCGCTGCGGTCACTGGACACGCTGGCGGCGGCCGACACGCCGCTCAGCCGGCGTGACCCCCGCGCCAAGCTGCTGACGACGCTGCTCTTTGTCGTCGTGGTGCTTTCACACGGCCGCCATGAGGTGGCGGCGCTGCTGCCGCTGGCGCTGTACCCGCTGGTGCTGGCCCGGTGGGGCCGCGTGCCCGCAAACACGGTGGGGCAGGCCTTGCTGCTGGCCGCGCCACTGGCGTTGATGGTGGGCGCCTTCAACCCGCTGCTGGAACGTGAGCCCATGCAGGTGTGGGGCGGCTTGGTTGTGGGCAGCGGCTGGCTGTCGCTGGCCGGCATCGCCATGCGCCTGGCGCTTACCGTCAGTGCCACCGTGGTGCTGGTGGCGGGCACCGGCATGCTGCCGCTGTGCGCCGCCTTGGCCCGCCTGGGCGTGCCACAGGTGCTGACGGTGCAGTTGCTGTTTTTGTACCGCTACCTCTTTGTGCTGGCAGCAGAAGCATCGCGCATGGACACAGCGCGGCGCCTGCGCGCCAACGGGCAGCGCGGCATGGCGCTGGGCACCTACGCGTCCTTGCTCGGCCACCTGCTGCTGCGCGCCTTTGACCGGGCGCAGCGCATCCATCAAGCCATGCTGGCACGCGGTTTCAGTGGTGAACTGGTGCTGGCCGGCAACGTGCGCTGGCGGCGTGCCGACACCCTGTTTGTGCTGGGTTGGGCGCTCTACTTTGCTGCCGTGCGCTGGCTGCCGCTGCGCCCTGCGCTGGGCCAGTGGCTGCACGCTGGGCTGCCGGGCACGATGCCATGAGTGCGCCGGGCCGCCCCCAAGCGCTCATCCCGAAGCGCATGGTGCGAAGGGTCGTCCAGTGACCGTGCCGGCGCTTCAGGTGCAGGGCCTGCACTACACCTACCCCGACGGCACACCAGCTCTGCGTGGTGTGGATCTGCGCATCGAGCCCGGCCAGAAGGTGGCCCTGGTGGGTGCCAACGGTGCCGGCAAGTCCACGCTGCTGCAACACTTCAACGGGCTGCTGCTGCCGGCATCAGGCCGCGTGCTGGTGGGCGACTTGGTGCTGGCACCGGCCACGCTGGTGCAGGTGCGTCGCCGCGTGGGCTTCGTCTTCCAGGACGCAGACGACCAACTCTTCATGCCCACGGTGCAAGACGACGTGGCCTTTGGCCCGCACAACCTGGGCCTGCCACTGGCGGTGGTGCAGGCGCGTGTGCAGGCCGCCTTGGCACAGGTCGGCGCGCTGCACCTGGCCGGGCGGGCGCCGTGGCGCTTGTCAGGCGGAGAAAAACGTGCAGTGGCCATCGCCGGTGTGTTGGCCATGCAGCCCGACGTGCTGGTGCTGGACGAGCCATCGGCAGGGCTGGACCCGGCGGCGCGCCGGCGGCTCATCGGTTTGCTGCAGGCCTGCACGCAAACCGTGATTCTGGCCACCCACGACTTGAACCTGGCGCTGGACTGCTGCCACCGTGTGCTGGTGCTGCACCAGGGCCAGGTGCATGCCAGCGGCACGCCGCAGGCCGTGTTTGCAGATGCAGCACTGCTGGCGCACTGCAAACTGGAGCCGCCGCTGGGTCAGTAGCGGCCGTGCTGCTTGACGATGTAGTTGGTGAGCTCTGAAGCCTGCACCGACAAACGTGTCTGTATGCGGTGCACGGTGCGCACGATGGCACACATCACCTTGTAGAGCACCATCGGATTCGTCTCGATCAGGCTTTCAAGTTTTTCACGTTCAAGCACCTATACACGGGCCGGGCTGGCGGCCAACAGCGACGCATAACGCTGCGCGCCGTCCAGGAAACCCAGTTCGTGGGCGAAGTCACCGGGGTTGAGCGTGACCAGCAAGGTTTCGTCTGGCGTGGCCACGTGTTTGATGACGGCCAGCGAGCCTTCCACCACCACATACAGACGGTTGTCCACACTGCCCTCGGTGGCCAGTGTCTGGCGCAGGGGGTAGGTC
>CAZUKT010000565.1:0-3127 GCA_964620975.1 uncultured Rubrivivax sp.
TGCTGACCGCCCTGGGAGGGGCCGCCGCGCTCGTCCCCGCCATCCTCATTTTGCGCCGGGTGGTGGCGCGCCAACTCTTCCCGGTGCTCAATGCGATGGTGGTCTTCTATGGCATCGACCAGTTGCGCAAAGTCGCCAAGGGCCAGGCCAACGCCGCCGCGCTGCGTGCGTGGTGGGCGCGCCGCCAAGCCAAGTACCCGGCCGACGCCTACCGCATGGCCTTCACCGGCAACCACGACAGCAACAGCTGGCATGGCAGCGACGCTGAGTTTTATGGCGACGTGGCGTGCTTCAAAGCCATGGCCGTGCTGGCCGCCACGCTGCCGGGCATGCCGTTGATCTACGGCGGGCAAGAGGCGTTTTTCGACAAGCGGCTGCAGTTCTTCGAGCGCGACCCGATCCAGTGGAAAGGCTACCCGCTGGCCGGCTTCTACGGCGAGTTGCTGGCGCTGAAGAAGCAGCACGCCGCATTGGCCAACGGGCAGCACGGCGGCGCACTGCTGCTGCACGAAAGCGGCAACGACGCCGTGTTTTCATTCAGCCGCTTGCGGGGTGACAGCCGTGTCAACGTGCTCGTCAACCTCAGCGCACAGCCGCAGTCCAGCGCGGTGCCAGGCGCCGGCAACGCCACCCTGCCGGCCTGGGGCTGGATGACTTCGGCCTGAGCAGGCTTGCGTGCCCCTCTCCCCGCAAGCGGGGCGAGGCGCCCATTCAGCTTGAATGCGCCAGCCGCCGCCGGCTGGCGCGGGCATGCGGCACCCACTTGTGCTGCGCCCAACGCCGCCACATCAACAAGCCGCGTATCCACTCGTCGGCGATGTAGGCGATCCACACCCCCGGCAGGCCCAGCCCCAGGTGGCTGCCCAGCAACCAGCTGCCACCGGCCAGCACGATGAGCATGCTGGCCGCGCCGGCCACCACCGGGTAGCGCGCGTCGCCCGTGGCACGCAGCGCGTTGATGACCACCAGGTTGAAGGTGCGCCCGGGCTCCAGCAGCACCGTCCACCACAGCAACACCACGGCGGCGGCCACGATCTGCGGGTCGTTCGTGAACAGGCGCAGCAGCCACGGCCCGGCCAGCGCCATGGCGGTGGCCACCACCACGCTCACGGCCAGGCCACGCGCCAGCGCACGGCGCACCAGGCGGTGCGCTTCGTGCAGCTTGCCCGCGCCCACCAGGTGGCCCACCACGATCTCCACGCTCAAGCCCGTGGCCAGGCCAAACAGCAGCACCAGGTGGATGAACTGCTGCGCATAGGCCTGCGTGGCCAGCGCCTGCGCGCCCAGGCTGCCGGCCACTGCCACGCTGACCATGAAGCCCATGCGGTAGGCGATGTTCTCGGCCGCGCCGGGCAGGCCGATGTGGGACATGGCGGCGAGCTCGGCACGGCGCAGTTGCCACCAGTCGGCCGCGCGCGGCGCCAGGCCCAGCCGCACGCGCCACAGCCACACATGCAGGCCCAGCCCCAGCGAGCGTGCCACCACCAGCGCCAGCGCAAAACCGGGCAGGCCCAGGCCCGGCCAGGCGCCCACGCCCAGCATCAGTGGCAGCGCCAGGCCCAGGTGCGTGGTGTGCATCACCACCATCACCACCAGCGTGTCGCGGGCGCGCAGGTGGGCGCGCATGACGCCGGCCATGGACGCGTTCCAGGCGTCCAGCAGCATGGCGGGCGCCAAGGCCATGAGCAGCGGCAGTGCCAGCGGCAAGACCTCGGGTGGGGCATTGAGCAAACGCAGCAGCGGCGCGGCACCCAGCAGCGCGGCCAGCGCCACCAGGCCACCGACCCAGGTGCTGGCGGCCAGCGCGGCGCGGGCCACGCGGTCGGCCGCGTCACGCCGGCCAGCGCCCAGGTTCTGCGTCACCACCACACCCACGCCGGCGCCGACGATGCGAAACAGGATGAAGAGCATGCCCACCACGTGGTTGGCCAGCGCAAAACCGGCGCCGGATGCGTCAGAAAGCCGAGCGGCCAGCGCCGTGCCGGCCACACCCACCGAGATGCCCAGCAGCAGTTCCAGAAACAGCGGCCAGGCCAGTGCAAACAGGCGTGGGGACTTTGTGCTCATGGCGCGAGCCTATCGCGGCGGGTGGGCGACATGGTCTCTGTCGACGCTTTTTGGCACTGCTTGCTGCACAGGCGCCGCTGACGCTTCGGGCCGGTGCTGCACCACAGGCCTGGGGGCATTCGCCGCTACCATGCCGGCGATTCGGCCAGCGCCACGGCGGCGCGCGGCGTACCACCACGGATGGGAGTCCTTGTCATGAAGCAGCACATCAACGACCGCAGCAACCTCAGCAAGCCCAGCACCCGCAGCACCGGCAGCACCCGGGCCGCATGGCGCCCCACGGCCCGCAGAGCCTTGCTGGCCCTGGCTACCCTGGCACCGCTGCTGCCGTTGGCCGCCGCCGCACAAGGCCTGCGCAACGAGATGGCCGTGCAGTGGGCGCCCGCAGCGCTGGCCAGCGGGGGCCAACGCTCACACACCGTGGCCTACGACCGCGAATTTGGCAACGGCTGGGCGCTGGGCGGGTCACTGGGTTATGGCGACGTGCACCGGGGCGACAGCCGCGACGGTGCCTACGGCGTGGTGCGCGTGCGCCAACGTTTTGCGCCATTGCCCGGCGTGAACTGGCTGCAACCGCAAGTGGGCCTGGAATACGGCGGCGCCACGGCCGTGTTCCGCAGTGCCGAGCTGTGGGGCGTCTATGGCGGCGTGTACATGGCCGCGTCCAACGAACTGGGCTTTACGGTGGACCTGTGGGCCGGCCGCTCGCGCGACGAAAACGTGGACTTGTTTGGCGGCGACAAGGTCACCGTCAAGCGTTCGGTGACCAACATCAGGTTGGGGCTGGCGATCAAGTTCTAGCCGCCGGTCTGCTTTTCAGCGGCGGGCCCGCGCTTCACTTCACGGCGCCCATCAAGAACAGCAGCGGAATCTCCAGCCGCGCGGCCCAGGCCGTTTCGTTGTGGCCGGTGCCCTCGAAGACACGGCTCATGCTGTTGGCCGCCGTGTAGCCCCGGTCCTTGACGATCTGGTTGATGAAGGCTTGGTAGGGCGCGTACATGGCATCCAGTTCCGTGGTGCCGTGGTCCATGTAAAGGCGGTGCGTGGCGGGGTCGGCCAG
>CAZUKT010000566.1:0-3127 GCA_964620975.1 uncultured Rubrivivax sp.
TCAGCCACGAGTGGGCCGGCCTCGCGTTGGCGGCGCTGTTCAGCTTGCCATGCCTGGGCCTGCTGCACATGTCAACGATCGGCAGCCCCGCGCTGCGCGGGCTCCTGAGCGGGTTGGTGTTGCTGGTCGGCGCGCTGATGGCGCTGGCCTCGTTGCGCCACCTCTGGACCCGGGCCCGCGTGGCGCGTGCACTGCCGCCACCGGGCCGGCTCGTCGATCTCGGCGGCTACCGCATGCATGTGCTGGCCGAGGGCCAGGTGCGTGACGGCCGCCCGGCCGTCGTCTGGTTTGCCGGCGGCCATGCCAGCGGCTACGCCATGCACCATCTGCACCGTGCGTTCCGGGGTGAGACACGCTCGATCCTGGTTGACCGCCCGGGCACCGGCTGGAGCGACACCGGGCCGTTTCCACGCACCACCGCACGAGAGGCCGACGAAGTGGTGCGCGCGCTTCAACTGGCCGGTGAACAAGGCCCGTTCATCTGGGCGGGTCATTCCTTTGGCGGACTGCTGGCCGCCAACATCGCGCGCCGCCGGCCGGACCTGGTGCACCTGCTGGTGCTGCTGGACCCCACGCCGTTGGAAACCATCGTGTTCGGCCCGCGCCTGGGCGCGCTGAAGGAGATGCGCCGCACGGCCTGGCTGGGCGGCTTCGCGCAGCTCTTTGGCGTGAACCTGCAGGCCCGGCACAACGCCCGCATGGCCCAGGTGCCTGCGTACAAGCAGGCCATGGAAGCCACCCAAGCCGTGCTGGGGCCCGAGGTGGCCGCCGCCAGTGCGGTGCAGTCCAACGCCGGCAACCTCTTCGCGCAAGCCTCGATCTACAGCGAACTCAGCCCCGAAGGTGTGGCCGCCGTGGCCTGGGACACGGTGGTCTATGACCGCGACCTGGGCGACCTGCCGGTGTGGCTGGTGGGCCCAAAAGACGACGAGGACGGCGACATCGCCTTGTTGCCCGAAGCCCAAGTCGGCGGCGCAGAAAACGCGCGCCGCATGTTCCACTTCTTTGCCGCCACGCGCGAACGCTACCTGGCCACGTCCACGCGCGCGCGGCGCATCGTCGCGCCCCAAGGTGCTGGCCACAACTTCGTTTACGAGATGCCGGACTGGACGATTGCGGTCATGCGCGAGGCGATCTGCGGCGCACCGCGGGAGCAGGGCCCATGACCGAGCAGACCCAGCAAGTCGCACCGCAGGCGTTGGCGGTGCTGGCCCAGCACTACTGGGCCTTCGAGTGCCATGAGTTGCCTTTGTCGGCCGTGCTCGCAGGCCAGACGCTGCAAGACGCGGTGCTGTTCCGTGAATCTGCGGCCGACCACCAACGCCGCAACACCGATGCCGGGCATTTGCTGAAGCGGGCAGAACAGATCGACGCCGGCCCCTTGAATGCCCAGGAGCGCGCGACGCTGGCGTTGATCCGGCGCGAACTGGCGGGGCTGCAGGCCCAACATGCCGCCGATTCCTGGCAGCGGCCCTGGTTGTTCCCGGCCGGGCCTGACTTCACGGCTATGTTCTGGGCCAACTCAACGAGCGTGGGTGATGCCGCGGCCGCCGCGCTGTACGTGGACCGCCTTGCCGGCCTGCCGGCCTACCTGCGCGATGTGCAGTCCAACATCGAAGCCGGCCACGCACGCGGCTACCGCTATCCCCGCGTCGTGCTGCAAAGCGCGGCGGCCAACACACGCGGCATCCTGGGCGCCTCGCCCGAAGCCTCGGCCTGGTTGTCACCTTTCAAGCGTTCACCGGCTGCCGCGCAACCTGCGGTGCAGGCCCAGGCCGAACGCGCCCTGGGCGTGGTTCGTGATGCCTTACTGCCGGCACTGCAGGCTTGGGGCCACTTCCTGGACAGCCTGGTGCAGCGCGGCGCGCGCGAGTCACTGAGTTGCGTGGATGGCCCTGCCGGTGCTGCCTACTACCGCACCTGGGTGCGGCACTTCACCAGCACCACCGACGATCCCGAAGAAGTGCATGCACTCGGCCTGACCGAAGTGGCGCGCCTGGAACGCGAGATCGAAGCCGTGGCCGGCGACGCCGGCTACGCTGGCAACGTGCCGGGCTACCGCACCTTTCTGGCGTCAGACCCGCAATTCATCGCCCCGTCGCGCGACGCCCTGCGTGAAAGCGTCGAGGACCTGTGCAAGCGTGTGGACCGGCGCATCCCGGAATTCTTCGGCCTGATCCCACGCATCACCTACGGCGTGCAGAGCATCCCCGACGCCGTGTCGGCGCGCATGCCGCCGGCCTACGCGCAGCCCAGCCCAGCCGACGGAACGTCTGCCGGCATCTTCTGGATCAGCGGGCTGCCGTCCAAGGCACCGAGCTATCTGCACCCCGCCCTCGTCGTGCACGAAGCCTGGCCTGGCCACCTGATGCACATGGCGCTGATGAACGAGCAGACCGAGCTGCCGGCCTTTCGCCGCTATGGCGCCGTGAAGTACACCGCATGCGTTGAAGGCTGGGCCCTGTACTGCGAGATGCTGGGCGTCGAGATGGGCCTGTACACCACGCCGCACGAACACTACGGCCGGCTGGAGATGCAGATGTGGCGCGCCGTGCGCCTGGTGGTGGACACCGGCATCCACTGGTACGGCTGGAGCCGCGAGCAGGCGGTGGCTTACATGGCCGAGCGGCTGAGCCTGTCGCGCGAGACCATCGAAGGCGAAGTGGACCGATACGCGGCGCTGCCTGCGCAGGCGCTGGGTTACCAGATCGGCGGCCTGAAGCTCAGTGAACTGCGCCAACGTGCCGAAGCGCAGCTGGGTGCACGTTTCAAGCACCGCGACTTTCACGCCGCACTGATGAGCGCCGGTGCGGTGACGCTGCCGGTGCTGGACGACTTGGTCAGCGACTGGCTGCAGCGCCAGCAGACACCCGAGGTGCCCCATGCCGTTTGACCCGGCCAGCGGCGTGCACTACGAGGTGCAAGGTCAGGGCCAACCCCTGCTCATCGGCCTGCCGCTGATGGCCTCGTTTACCGATCTGTTCGGCAGCGAGATGCAGCCGGTGCTGGACGGCTATCTGAACCGGCTCACCGACCGCTACCGTGTGCTGCGCGTGGACTACCCCAGCATCGGTGGCAGCCGTGACATCGCGCCGGGAGCGCTCACGGCCGATCGCGTCTGCGCCGA
>CAZUKT010000567.1:0-617 GCA_964620975.1 uncultured Rubrivivax sp.
GCCTTGCGCTTGGCCTTGTCCCACTGCGGGGACCCCAGCTTGTGCAGCGGCGCTTCGTCGGCGCTGACGCCTGTGTAGCGGCTGATGACCTGCAACTGCGCCACCGGCACGTACAGCGTGGCCTTGTCGGCGTATTGCAGGTGCAGGAATTCGCTGACACCGCCTTCGGCTTCACCCAGGTCAATGTTCACGAGCCCCTGGTAGCGCCCGATGCCGTGGTTGATGTGCACCACGGGGTCGCCCACCTTCAGCTCGGACAAGTCCTTGATGAGCGCGTCAACGCTGCTGACCTGCTCTTGCTTGCGGCGCCGCCGTGCCTGCGGCGTGGTGGCAAAGAGTTCGGTTTCGGTGATGAACTGGATGGCCGTATTGGCATCGGGCTCAAACCAGAAAAAGCCCTCGGCCAGCGGCGCCGAGGCAATGGCCATCTTCTCGGGGCCGGTGACAAATTCTTCCAGCGAATCGACGCTGGGCACGCTGATGCTGTGGTCGCGCAGCAGCTCGATCAGGCTTTCGCGCCGGCCGTCGCTTTCGGCCACCACCAGCAGGCGGTGTGGTGTGCTGGCCAGATGCTTTTGCAGCGCGCCCAGGGGGGCGGTGGCGCCGCGGTCGATGGC
>CAZUKT010000567.1:627-3119 GCA_964620975.1 uncultured Rubrivivax sp.
TCGCTTCCACGCAGCGACAGCGTGGCGTGCGGTTGCGTGCGTGCAAAAAACTCTTCACCCGGCATGAAGATGGCCGCCGGCGGCAGGATGGGGCGCTCGGGGTCGTGCTGCAGGAAACGGTGGCGTTCACGCGTGTCCACCCACCAGTGTTCCAGCGCTTCGTCCACCTTGCCGTGCAGCACCAGCGCCGCATGTTCGCCGAGGTAGTCAAAGATGGTGCCGGGCTCGTCAAAAAACAGCGGCAGGTAGTACTCGATGCCGCCGCTGGCCAAGCCAGTGGCCATGTCTTTGTAGACACGCGACCGTGTCGGGTCACCTTCGAGCTTTTCGCGCCAGCGCGCACGAAACGCCGTGCGTGCGGCGTCGGTCATGGGGAATTCACGGCCGGGCAGCAGGCGCACCTCGGGCACGGGGTACAGGCTGCGCTGGCTGTCGGGGTCAAAGGTGCGGATGCTGTCCACTTCGTCGCCAAACAGGTCCACCCGGTAGGGCACCAGGCTGCCCATGGGAAAGAGGTCAATCAGCCCGCCGCGCACGGCGCATTCACCCGGGCTGACGACCTGGCTCACATGCTGGTAGCCGGCCAATGTCAGCTGCGACTTGAGCTTGGCTTCGTCGAGCCGGCTCTTTTGCTTGAAGTGAAAGGTGGTGCCGGCCAGAAACGACGGTGGAGCGATGCGCGTCAGCGCGGTGGCTGCGGGCATCAAGACCACGTCCACGTCGCCGCTGTGGATGCGCCACAGCGTGGCCAGGCGCTCGGAGATCAGGTCCTGGTGCGGGCTGAAGGTGTCGTAGGGCAGCGTTTCCCAGTCGGGGAACACGGCCACACGCAAGCCGGGCTCGAAGAAGGGCAGTTCGTCGGCCAGGCGCTGGGTGTCAGACGGCTCGGCCGTGAAGATGGCCAGCAGGCGTTTGGCGCTGGCGTGGTGGCGCGCCAGCCGTGCCAGCAGCAGGGCGTCGGCAGAGCCGATGGGGCGGGGCAGCGTGAATCGCTTGCCCGGCGCTATGGAAGGCAGTTGCATCCGTGGTGCCGAAAGTAATGCAGAAGTTGCGGCCGAAAAAAGCAAACCGCCCCGGCCGGTGTGCACAGGGCACGGCGGGGCGACAACGGCGCTGGATTCTAGGGGGCGCGCGGGCTTGGGGTCGGGGCCTGACCCAAAGCCCGGCGGCCTCCTAAAATCGCTCGCCATGCCTGACTCGCCTTTACGGTCTGCCCGCTGTTTTGCCCTGGTCCCTTGTGCCGGCGTGGGCCTGCGTGCGGGTGGCAGGGGCCCCAAGCAGTACGCGGCATTGGCGGGCCAGGCCGTGGTTGCACACACGCTGCAGGCGCTGGCTGCCGTGCCGGCATTGACGGCCACGCTGGTGGTTCTGTCGCCCGACGACACCGCGTTCGAGCGCCACGCACCGGCCTTTGCCGGCTGGGTGGCCCGCAGTGGTGGTGCCACCCGGGCCGATTCGGTGGCGGCGGGCCTGCTGGCCCTGCGCGGGCACGGTGCCTTGGACAGCGACTGGGTGCTGGTGCACGACGCGGCGCGCTGCCTGCTGCGGCCGGAGTGGGTGGCGCGGCTGATCAACGCCTGCGTGGACGACGCCGTGGGCGGCCTGCTGGCGCTGCCGCTGGCGGATACGCTGAAGTCAGCGCAGCGAGAAGGTGGCGAGCGCGTGGCCAGCACGCTGGACCGCAGCCACAAGTGGCTGGCGCAGACGCCGCAGATGTTTCGCCTGGGCCTGCTGCAACGTGCGCTGGCTGCGGGCCAGGCGGCCGGCATCCCCATCACCGACGAGTCCAGCGCCGTCGAGGCCCTGGGCCTGGCGCCCTTGCTGGTGCCCGGCGACCAGGAAAACCTCAAACTCACCTGGCCGGCGGACTTTGCCCTGGCCGCCAGGCTGCTGGAGACACGATGAGCGCAGCCTTCAACCCACTGGATCTGCGCATTGGCGAGGGCTGGGACACGCACCAACTCGTCACGGGCCGCCCGCTGGTGCTGGGCGGCGTCACCGTGCCACACACCCATGGGCTGCTGGGCCATTCAGACGCCGACGCCTTGTTGCACGCCATTACCGACGCGCTGCTGGGCGCGGCCGGGTTGGGTGACATCGGCAGGCACTTTCCGGACACCGACGCCAGTTTCAAGGGCGCCAACTCGGTGGTGCTGCTGCAAGCCGCTGCGCAGCGCGTGCGTGAAGCTGGCTACGTGCTCATCAATGTCGACAGCACCATCGTGGCACAGGCGCCCAAGATGGCGCCGCACATTCCGGCCATGCGCGAATGCATCGCGCAGGCGCTGGGGCTGGCGGTGGACGCCGTCAACGTCAAGGCCAAGACGGCCGAAAAGCTGGGGCCGGTGGGCGAAGGCCGGGCCATTGAAGCGCGCGCAGTGTGTCTGCTTGTGCGGCGGGTGGCGCAAGCCTGAGCCGCGCCAAACCGCGCGTGAAGCCGCGCCTGAAACCGCGCCTCAAATAGCGCGTTTGAGCCGCAAGTGCGCCACCAG
>CAZUKT010000568.1:0-3118 GCA_964620975.1 uncultured Rubrivivax sp.
CTTTGAATCCTGCACTTTTCCACCGCCATGCCCCGCCCGATCCTTGCCACCATTCATCCTGCTGCACTGCACCACAATCTGCAGCGCATGCGCCAGGCTACGCCGGACGCCCGTGTCTGGGCGGTGGTCAAGGCCAATGCCTACGGCCACGGCATCGAGCGTGTGTTTGAAGGCCTGCGCAGCGCCGACGGTTTTGCACTGCTTGACCTGGCTGAAGCCGAGCGCATACGCGCCCTGGGCTGGCGCGGGCCGGTGTTGCTGCTCGAAGGCGCCTTTGAGCCGCGCGACCTGGAACTGTGCTCGCGCCTGAACCTGTGGCATGTGGTGCATTGCACCGAGCAGATCGACTGGCTCAGCCGCCACAAGACGCAGCAGCCACACCGCGTGTTCCTGAAGATGAACAGCGGCATGAACCGCCTGGGCTTCAGGGCCAGCGCCTTGCGCAGCGCCTGGGCGCGGCTGGGCGCACTGCCCCAGGTGGACGAGATATCGCTCGTCACACACTTTTCTGACGCCGACGGCCCACGTGGCGTGGCGCACCAGATGGCCGCGTTTGAAGCCGCCACGCAAGACCTGCCGGGTGAGCGCAGCGTGGCCAACAGCGCGGCCATTCTTCGGCATGGCCTGAAGAGCGACTGGGTGCGTGCCGGCATCCTGAGCTACGGCAGCGCGCCTGACTTCCCCGCGCACGACATCCGCCACTGGGGCCTGCGGCCGGCCATGACGCTGCGCTCGCGCCTGATTGCCACGCAGCAACTGCAACCGGGCGACACCGTCGGCTACGGCAGCAGCTACACCGCCACCGAGCCGCAGCGCATTGGCATCGTGGCCTGCGGTTACGCCGACGGCTATCCGCGCCACGCCGGCACTGACACCCCCGTGCTGGTGGACGGTGTGCGCACCGGCACCGTGGGCCGCGTGTCCATGGACATGCTGGCGGTGGACCTGACCGGCCTGCCGCAAGCGCAGCTGGGCAGCGAAGTCACGCTGTGGGGCCAGGGCCCCGGTGGCGCGGTGCTGGCCATTGACGACGTGGCGCGTGCGGCCGCTACCATCGGCTATGAACTCATGTGTGCACTGGCCCAGAGGGTGCCGGTGCAGGTGAGCGAATCCTAGTGGCCAGAGCGCGCAGACCGCGTCCCTATTTCCCGGAGACACCATGAGCATCCTTGGCGCCATTTTTCTTGGCTTGATCGTGGGCGCGCTGGCGCGGGGCCTGATGCCCGGTGAGCAAAAAATGGGCTGGATCCTCACTTGCGTGCTCGGCGTGGCCGGCTCGGCTGTGGCTAACTTTGCCGGGCAGGCGCTGGGTTGGTACCAGCCCGGCGAAGTGGCCGGCTGGTTTGCATCGGTGGTGGGCGCCCTGGTGCTGCTGTTTGTGGTGGGCAAGGTGACCAGCAAGTCTGCAAGCTGAGCCGCGCCCAAGGTGCCACGCACGGTCACAGTCGATCCGGCCGAGGTGGAATTCACCGCCGTGCGCTCGCAGGGCGCGGGCGGGCAGAACGTCAACAAGGTCTCCAGCGCAGCCCACCTGCGTTTTGACGTCATGGCGTCGTCGCTGCCCGACGACGTGAAGCAGCGCCTGCTGGCCCTGCCCGACCAGCGCATCAACAGCGACGCCGTCATCGTGATCAAGGCGCAAACCCACCGCAGCCTGCCACGCAACCAGGCCGACGCGTTGGCGCGCTTGCAAGCCCTGGTAGACGCTGTGCTGGAGCCCGACCTGCCGCGCCGCGCCACCAAGCCCACGCGGGCGTCCAAGCGCCGGCGCCTGGACGGCAAGGCCCGCCGTGGTGACGTCAAGGCCGGCCGCCAGCGGGTGAACGACTGAAAAACGCCCCTGGCGCGGCGTGTTGCGGCGGGGCTCCTGCGCACACTGTTGCCAATCACGCCGCCCTGCTGTCGCTTCACGCCGCGGCTTGACGGGTGGTCGCAAGCGGGCTGTGACGCGGACCGGGGCAACGAAGAATGCGCTGCATGTCTTCAACCCGGAGCCCCGAATGGCAAACCGCCCCCTCTTCAGCATCGCCCTCATCACCACGCTGTGTGCCGCCACACTGGGCGGCACACAAAGCGCCTGGGCGCAGGCCGCATCCCCCGCTGGGCCCACGCCCACCCCGGTGGCCGGCTGTGCCACCGTGGAAGTGCAAAACGTGCGCCCGCAGCAAGGCTTTTTGATGGTGGCGGCCTATGCCGACGCCGACAGCTTTGGCAAGAAGGCCCTGGCCTCGATGCGTGTGCCTGCCGGTGATGCCACCACACGGTTTGAGCTGTGCGGTCTCACGGGCGGCACCGTGGCGCTGACGATGTACCAGGACCTGGACAGCGACAACAAGATGGGCAAGAACCTGCTGGGCATGCCCACCGAACCCTGGGGCAGCTCGGGCAACCCCGGCATGTTTGGCCCCAGTTGGGACACCGGCAAGGTGGCGCTGGACGGCCGGGCCATTGCCGTGCGTCTGTCGCAGTAACAGGCGCCGCCATGCAACGCCGCCAACTTTTGCAGGGCCTGGCTGCTGCGGCAGGCGCTGGCTTGGCCGGCCAGGCCAGCGCCCGCCCGGCCCAGGCCGCCGACTTTGCCGCTGCCGTGTTGGGCCAGCCGCTGCTCACGCCCTTCAAGGGTGTCACCGACGCCACCGGCGATGTGGCAGGCCAGGCCCTCATCCGTGGCCGCTGGCCGGCCGATCTGCGCGGCCGCTTTTACCGCAACGGCCCGGCGCTGATGGAACGCAACGGCCAGCGTTACCACCACTGGTTTGACGGCGACGGCATGGTGCAGCAGTTCAGCATCGAAGGGGGCCGCGTCAGCCACCGGGGCCGCCTGGTGCGCACCAGCAAGTTGCAGGCCGAACAAAAGGCCGGGCGCTTCTTGATGTCGGCCCTGGGCACGGCCATTGAAGACGGCCCGCCCGGTGGCGGCCCCGACAGCTACAACACCGCCAACACCAACGCGCTGGAACACGGGGGGCGTGTGCTGGCCCTTTGGGAAGGCGGCTCGGCCTACGCGCTGGACCCGTCTGACCTGCGCACACAAGGCCCCGTCACCTGGCGCAAGGACTTGGAACAGGTGCCGTTTTCGGCCCACCCCAAGGTGGATGCCAGCGGCCACCTGTGGAAC
>CAZUKT010000569.1:0-3116 GCA_964620975.1 uncultured Rubrivivax sp.
CAACAGCGTGACCACGGTGCAGCTGAACTTCCGCATGACCTGGGAGCCACCACCCCCGGCCACCGACTTCACCACCGTGATCGGGCAAGACCGCATCGGCCTGGAGGTGCTGGACCCGGGCACGCCGATTCCAGGCGTGTGGACCCGAAATGGGCTGACGGAGACGGGCACCAACGCCACCTTCATCTGGCTGCCGTCGATCTCGAACCAGGGGTTTGCAGCCGGTGCGCTGCAACTGCCCAACCACACCACGAGCTTCAGCGGCTTTCTGCCCACCTTCAACTACAGCTTTGTGCCCGGTTGAACTGGCGCACACACCAAGACAAGGAGCCACCCATCATGGCCCAGACACACGGGCACCTGCCCCCGGTACACCCCGCACCGCGCGCAGCCTTGGCGGCCTTTATGGGCCTCTTGGCCGCGGCGGCGTCAACGGCGGCCACGGCTTCAGCGCCGCCTGCACATGAGCTGCGCATCGGCCAGACCGCGTACTTCTCGTTTGCGCTGCCGCCCGGTTGGCAGGTGGGTGAAAACGGGCCGTTTGCGCTGACGCTTGTGGCGCCCGACCGCCAGGCGATGACCGTGCTGGTGGGCAATTCGGGCCTGCAGCCGCAGTACCCGCCGATGCGCTTTGCGTGGGACAAGCTGTCGGCGCTGCGGCCGCAGAACCTGCAGCTTGGACAAGCGCAGCAGACGCAGCCGGCTCCCGGCTTTGGCCATGCCTTGGCCTTTGAGGTGAGCTATGTGGTCAACGGCCAGACCTGGCGTGGCGTCGCGCGTGTGTCGGTGGCCACGGCCTACGACAGCGCAACCATGGCCTTGAGTGGTGCCTTTGCCACGGTGGAGCAGTGGCCGCGTCATGCACCCTGGTTGCCGCAGGTGGCTTCGCAGGTGGCTGCTACCAACGGCGGTGCCTTCGGGCAGCGCGGCATCATGGCGCAGAACCTGCGCAACAGCACGGCCTATGCACAAGCCGCAAGCGACTATCGGCAGTGGTCGCAGCAGAACTGGCAACAGGTGGTGGACCAGCGCAACGCCAGCCAGGACCGCCGCAACTTCGGGGTTCGAGAAAACCTGGGCGGCGTGCAGACCTTTGCCGACCCCTACGGCAACACCCAGCCGCGTGAGCTGCCCACGGGCCACAAGTACTACTGGTCTGACCGACAGGGGCGCGTCTGGGGCAGCAATGACCCCAGTGCCGATCCCAACAGCGGCGGCACAGGTGAATGGCGCCGAATGGAGCGTGTGCAACGGTGAGCCGCGTGCAAGCGCATGCCATGCCTTGCGCACCATGCGCGGCTTGTCGGGCTGGGTGACGCGGCGCGCAGGCTGACGCGGTGACGCCTTCAGGGGCGCGCCACCTCACCCGGTGGCACCCGCCGCGGCGCCACCACCTGCAAGCTGCGGGCTTGTTCGGCGCAAAAGGCAGCCACGGCCAAGAGCGTGCGCCTGGTGGCCCGTTGCGCCGCCGCCGCGCCGGCTGTGGGGTTGTCGCCTGCAGCGGCCACGGTCACGTCGAACTCGCGCCAGGCGATGGTCTGCCGTGTGGCGGTGTCCAGCAACACCGCACGCAGCGTCAGGCGCACCTTGCTCGGTGGGTCAGTAAAGTCTTGCTGCAGCCGTATCAGGTCGGTCTCCAGGCGCCATTCGCCCACAGCGGCCGTGGGGGCCAGCAGCACCGCACGGAAGCTGCCACTGTCTTGCAGTGCACGCACCAGCAAAGGGGCCAACATCTGTGCGGGGGCGTCCACCCATTCGTGGAAGGCAAAGACCTCCACTTCCTGCGGCCGACGCAGGTAGACCATGCGGCGGGTGTCGTAGCCGGGCGCCGCACGGGTCGACGCCACCACCAGCACGGGCGCTGTTGCGAGTGCACGCCTGGAAACGGGTTCGGCAGCGGCCTGCGCCATCGCCAGGCCGGCATCGTCCAGCGTAAACCGCGCGGGCGGCGCGGCAGGCTTGGGCAGCAGCGTGCCGCTGCAAGCCGACAGCAGGGCCAAGGCCAGCACGATCAGCCAGGCAATGGCGGCTCTGGTGGCCCCCGCAGCGGCGGTGGCCAACGGTCTGTGCGGGCGGCTCTGGTGCTGCGTCATGGCCTTGCGCCTTCTCCTGGGCCGGGGCGCGGCTCGGGGTTGCCCACCAGCAGGCTGCTCGGGCTGTCTGCGGTTTGTTCTGCCAGCTGGCGCAGCGACGCATCCAACTTGTTCAACTCGGCCATCAGTTGCGCCAGGTCGGGCAGGGTTTCGCTGCCCAGTTGCTGCACGCTGCTGGCCGCTGCATCTGCGGCGCGGCCGGTCTGGGTGCTGGCCTGGTGGGCCGCGTCGGCCATGCGCTGCACGGCCTGTGAAGCCGTGGCAATGCGGTCCAGCGTCGGGCCCAGTTGCTCACCTGCGCGGGCTGCCAGATGGGCGGTGCGCGCCGCGTCGGCCATGCCCGCCTTGAACACGCGCTGCTGGCCCGCGAGCGCGTGCGCCAGGGCAGCCACGTCGGCCAGGGTCGACTTGAGCGCCAGCCGGTTATCGGCGTCGAACATCGCGTTCAGGTTGTCCGAGACCCGGTCCACGTTGGACAGCACATTGGTCAACACGTTTTCAAGCCGTGCGCTCAGTGACGGCTTGAAGGGAATCGTGGGCGCCACGCCGTCGGCCCCGGGCGTCAACGGCAGCGAGCCCGCGCTGCCACCACTGAGCTCGATGTAGGCGATGCCGGTCAGCCCCTGGGTCTTGAGCACGGCCACGCTGTCCCGTTTGACAGGTGTGCCGCGTTCAATGAGAAAGTGCAAACGCACCTGCTGCGAGTTCTGCGCATCGATGCGGATGCGGCTGACCTTGCCCACGTCCACGCCCAGGTACTTCACCGGCGCGTCCACGTTCAGCCCGGCCACCGACTCCTGGATCACGGCCTGGTAGGCAACCATCGCATGCCGGCTGCCCAGGCCCGCCGACAGCCACAACGCGCCCGCCACCAACGCAGCGCCCAGCACCAGCACAAAGGCGCCGACTAGCGCGTAGTTGACCTTGTCGTCCATGGCCGCCGGTCGCTGGTCAGGCCGCAGCCGCGCAGACCGCCTGGCGCGACGGGACCACGCACCTGGTCATGTCGCCGCTGGAGTTCAT
>CAZUKT010000570.1:0-3109 GCA_964620975.1 uncultured Rubrivivax sp.
CACCCCACGCTGGGCAGTTGCCATGCCTGGCTGGCCGCCGGCGGTGTGCCGCAAACGGCGGGCGGGGTGGTGCAGGAGTGTGGTGTGGGGCTGGTGCGCGTGCGCCTGGGTGCAGGCGGCCTTGCGCCCGACGGGGCTGGCGTCGGCAGGCTAGCCTTTGCCGCACCGCCCCTGTGCCGCACCGGCCCGCTGGACGCGGCGCTGGTGCAGCGCATTGCCACCGGCCTGGGCGTGGCGCGGGCCGATGTGCTGCACCACCAGTGGGTGGACAACGGCCCCGGCTGGTGCGCGGTGATGCTCAAGAGCGGCGCGCAGGTGCTGTCCGTCAAGCCCGACTGGGCGCTGCTGGGGCCGCTCAAGCTGGGCCTGGTGGGCGAGCAGGCAGCGGGCAGCGACACACGTTTTGAGGTGCGCGCCTTTGTGCCCGGTCTGGGCATGCCTGAAGACCCGGTCACCGGCAGCCTGAATGCCGGGCTGGCGCAGTGGCTCATAGGCGCCGGGCTGGCGCCACCCAGCTACGTGGCCGCCCAGGGCGCAGCGCTGGGGCGCGCCGGGCGCGTGCATGTGCAGCAACAAGGCCCTGACATCTGGATCGGTGGCGACGTGGTGGCCTGCGTCAGCGGCACGGTGGATCTGTGAGCCTCTTGCTGGACCACTTGGTGGTGGCCGCCAGCACGCTGCAGCAGGGCGTGGACTGGTGTGCAGCCACGCTGGGCGTGACGCCCGGACCCGGCGGGCAGCACCCGCAGATGGCACGCACAACCGCCTGTTGAAGATCGAGACACCCAACTTTCCGCTGGCCTACCTGGAGATCATTGCCATCGACCCCGGCGCGCCGCCGCCGGGGCGTGTGCGCTGGTTTGGCCTGGACGACCCCACGCTGCAGGCCCGCTTGCAGCAGGCACCGCAACTGGTGCACCTGGTGGCGCGCAGCACACAGCTGGACACGCACCGCCACGGCCTCATCGCCGCAGGCCAGCAGCCGGGTGAGCCGATCAGCGCCAGCCGCGACATCCCCGCCAGCGGCGCCTTGCCGGCGCGCCGCCTGCAGTGGCAGATCCTGGTGCGTGCCGATGGCGGCATGGGCTGTGGCGGTGCCCTGCCCACGCTGATCCAGTGGCAGGGCGCGCACCCGGCCGAAGCCATGGCAGCAAGCGGCGTGGCGCTGCAGTCGCTGGTGCTGCACGGCCTGCCGCTGCGCACGCAGGATGTGCTGCGCCTGCGGGGCGTGGCCATGCACGCGGGGCCGGGCCCGGCCATAGCCGCCACGCTGCAAACGCCGCGTGGCCTGTTGGTGCTGAGCACGCCTTGAAGTCCCGGCAAGGGGCGGCGGCGCCCGTGCCGCTGGGGAGTTCAGCCGCCGTGCGCCAGCAATTGCTCCAGCTCTTGTTTGCCCGGTGCCGAAGCCAGCACGATGAGCACACTGCCCGTGGCCAGCAGGAGATCAGGCCCGGGGTTCACTTGTAGCTGGCCCTGGTGGCGCACGCCCAGCACCAGGTAACCTTGGCCACGCAATTCAAGTGCACCCAGCGGGCAGGCCGCCCTGTGCGGCGGCACGGCCACGTCCACCACGCGCATGGCGTCGGGGTGGCTCAGCAGTTCGTCCACAAAACCTGCGGCATGCGGCCGCAACATGGCCGAGGCCATGCGTGCCGCGCCGGTGAAGTCGGGCGACACGATTTCGTCGGCACCGGCACGGCGGCATTTTTCGACGTTGCGCACGTCGTGCACCCGCGCCACCACCCGCACGGCCGGGTTGATCTGCTTGGCCGACAGTGAAATGAGCATGTTGCGGCTGTCGTCACCCGTCACCGCAAACACGCCGGCCGCGTTTTTCAGCCCCGCGTCCAGCAGCGCGTAGTCGTCGCTGGCGTCGGCCACGAGCAGGCGGTCTTCGCCGCTGCCGTGTTGCAGCAGGTAGCTGTCGATGGTGGCCTGCACCGGCTCTATGGCCACGAACCTGTGGCCCGTGGCGCTGAGTTCACGCGCCACATTGGCGCCAATGCGGCCCAGCCCGCACACGATGTAGTGGCCTTGCATCACCCGCACCTCCTTGACAAGCCGTGCGCGTTGGCGCGCGGGGTCCATCGCCCGGGCCAACAGCAGGGCGGTGAAGTTGGAAAACATGACCCAGATGCAACCGATGCCGCTGATGGCAATGGCCACGTTGAACACACGGCCCGGCACGTCGCCCGAAAGATCGATGGTCTCGGCGTAGCCGATGGTGGCCACGGTGATGAAGGTCATGTAGAAGGCATCAAAAAACGACGCCTTGCCCTGCGCAACCCAATAAAAGCCCACCGTGCCGACCATGTGCACCGCCACCAGTGCCAGCGCCGCGAAGAGCAGGTTCTCGCGCAGCGCACGGCTGGTGGGCGTGCTCAAGGTGGTGGGGCCGGACGACACGCTCGCAGCTTAGGCACAAGCCGCAAACCAGCGTTTGCGGCAACGCAAGCGGGCGCCTTGCTGCGGCGCCCCGACGGCATCCGCACGGCGCCAGGCGGGTGCCGCAGCCTGGCAGTTTCGCGGCGAGAAATCGCCTTTCGCCTTTCGCCCTTCTGCAGCCGTGCAAGCCCTTGCGGACTTGCACGCGCGGCCTCAGAACGCGGCAATGCCCGTGATGGCGCGGCCCAGGATCAGGGCGTGGATGTCGTGCGTGCCTTCATAGGTGTTGACCACTTCCAGGTTCACCAGGTGGCGGGCCACGCCAAATTCATCGCTGATGCCGTTGCCGCCCATCATGTCGCGTGCCAGGCGCGCAATGTCCAGCGCCTTGCCGCAGTTGTTGCGCTTGAGGATGCTGGTGGCTTCCACGCTGGCCGTGCCTTCGTCCTTCATGCGGCCCAGGCGCAGCACGCCTTGCAGGCCCAGGCTGATCTCGGTCAGCATGTCGGCCAGCTTCTTCTGGATCAGCTGGTTGGCGGCCAGGGGCTTGCCAAACTGCTGGCGGTCAAGCACGTACTGGCGGGCGCGCGCAAAGCAGTCTTCGGCCGCCCCCATGGCGCCCCAGGCAATGCCGTAGCGGGCGCTGTTCAGGCAGGTGAAGGGGCCCTTCAGGCCACGCACTTCAGGGAAGGCGTTTTCCTCGGGGCAGAAAACCTCGTCCATG
>CAZUKT010000571.1:0-3095 GCA_964620975.1 uncultured Rubrivivax sp.
TGATGTGTTCAGACGGCTTGTCAGACATGCTCGACGACGCCGGCATCGCGCAGGTGTTGCTGGCGCACGACTCGCTGGAAACAACAAGTCGCGCACTCATTGATGCCGCCAACGATGCTGGCGGAAAGGATAATATCTCCGTGATACTGGTGCGTGCATCGGGCGCTGCGGGTGCGTCAGGGCGGTCTTGGTGGCCTTTCCGGCGCTGATGCGGCAGGTACCGCGCATCACAAAAAAACGGCGCCAAGCGGCGCCAACCCAACTGCTTTTGGCAGTGGATTGAATCGAGGGCAGGCATGGGCAAGCTGGTGGTTTCGCTCGACGGTGTGGTCATCAAGGAAGTCCAGATCACCAAGGACAAGACGACGCTCGGCCGTCGCCCTTACAACGACATCGTCATCGACAACCTGGCGGTCAGCGGCGAACATGCCGTGCTGCAGATGGTGAGCGCCGACGTATTCATCGAAGACCTCAACAGCACCAACGGCACCTACATCAACGGCAAGGCCGTCAAGAAGCAACTGCTCACGCACAACGACACGGTCGAGATCGGCAAGTACAAGATCAAGTACCTTGTTGACGAGTCTGGTGACTACGAAAAGACCATGATCATGCGGCCGGGTGCCGCCGCAGCCGCCGCCGCCCCAGGCAGCGTGAATTCCAGCTTTGGCGGGCTTGGCGCCACACCGCCCCCGCCACCCGTGCCTGTGCAACCAGCCCAGCCCGCGTCCATCAAGGTGCTCAACGGGGCCGCTGCAGGGCGTGAAGTCACACTCACCAAGGTGGTCACCACCGTCGGCAAGCCGGGCGTGCAGGTGGCTTCCATCACCAAGCGGCCCAACGGCTACGCCTTCGCGCATGTCGAAGGGGCGGTCAAACCCAGCATCAACGGTGTGCCCATCGTCGGTGACTCAGTGCCGCTGCGCAACGGTGACGTGATAGAGCTCGCCGGCACGCAGATGCAGTTCATCTACCGTTAGGCCATACAGGCCTCTGGCCTGATGTCCTAACTCGGCTCGTTCGAGCTGACGCTGGCGCGCAGCTCAACTCGCCGCCGGCGGCCGCCGTCACTGCGTGACGGGTTTCACGGTAGCTTGCAGGGCTACTCCCACAGGGTGATCAAGTGCGGCGCATTGGCTTGCGCGGGCTGGGCTCGGGGCTCAGCATTGCCGCCTTGTTGCCTTCGCTGGCGGCGCTTCGCCAAGCCTTCTTCATGCAGATTCGTGTGCTCGGTTGTTCGGGATCGATTGCCGCTGGCAGCCGAACCACGTCGTTCCTGGTAGGCGACCATGTGCTCATTGACGCCGGCACTGGTGTGGGCGACTTGACGCTGGACGAGTTGGCGCGCATCGACCACATTCTGGTCACGCACTCGCACTTGGACCACGTGCTCGCCATCGGGCTGCTGGCTGACAGCGTGACGCGCCGCAGGCGTGCCGCAAAGCGGCCGCCGATAAGCGTGCACGCGCTCACTTCCACCATTGACGCGCTCCGGCAGCACGTCTTCAACGGCATCATCTGGCCCGACTTCACCCGCCTGCCCGACGCGGTGAATCCCATGTTGCAGTTCAGCCCCATCGCGGTCGGCCAACGACTCGATCTGGCCGGCCTCCGCTTTGAGGTGCTGCCTGCCAGCCACACCGTACCTGCCGTGGGATATGCCGTGCTTGGTAGCGCGGGTGCCTGGGTCTTTACCGGCGACACCGGGCCGAACGCAGCGCTCTGGCAACGCCTGGCCAGCTTGCCCGTGGCCATGTTGGTGATCGAGACCGCATTTCGTGACGACGAACATGAACTGGCCCAGCTCAGCCAGCACCTGTGCCCTTCGCAACTGGCCGCCGAACTGGCGCAACTGACGACGCCCACGCAAGTGTCCATCACCCACATCAAGCCCGGCGAGATGGATGCCGTGATGAATGAAGTTCGGGCGCTGAGCACGCGGCATCAGATTCAGGCCCTGCGCACCGGGCAGGTGATGGACTTGCCCTGACACGCGGTGAGCCAGGCCGGCGGGTATCGCAAACATGGCAGTTGCGATGCCATCTGCACACCCAAAGGGCAACCCATGAGGCTAGCCATTACGATCGATCGATCTGGCCGAATCGTCTTGCCCAGCGAGGTAAGACGCCAGTTGAACCTGGGCCCCGGGACTCGCTTGATGCTTGATGTGGTTGCGCAACGGACCGCGCTGACACCCCAGCCACAGACCGACCCCGAGCCAGCGCTGACTGCAGGCAATCGCACCGTGTTGCCCCCCTATAGGCAATGCATTCGACGCGTCTGCGGCGACCCGCGCCGAGCGCGAAGCGCAGGCCAGGCGAGGTGGCACGAGGTGAGCCGGTTCTTCGACACCTCGGTAATCCTGGCCTCGCTGGACCCGGACGAAAGCCATCACGTCGCGTGCGACCGCATCGTTGCCGCTGGCGGCGGCAGTATCTATTTGCACGCCCTGGCCGAAACGTTTCCGATACTCACCAGCGGCAGGCAGGGCCGGCGCCTGAACGCGTCAGCAGCCGTCCGCCTCATCGAGCAAAGCGTGCTGCCTTATGTGCAGACGCAAACGCTGTCGGGTCCAGCCCTGATGGCCGCCCTGGCCGAATGCGAGTCGCGCGGCGTGCGCGGCGGCGCCATCTATGACTGGTTGCACCTGGCGGCGGCAAGGAACGCTGGCGCCGAGGTCTTGTTTACGCTGGACTTGCGCGACTTCCAGGCCCTGGCTCGCCCTGGCGACCCACGCATCGAAGTGCCTGCCCGCTGAAGCGCCTTCACGCTCAGTTCAACCGTTCCGTTTGCCCCACCTGACTGCTGGCCGCTGGCAAGTGCCTCCAGACCCTTTTGCACAGCGTGCCAACTGGCGCTGGCACGGTGGCGAAACGGTCCTTGGCAGAGCCAACCCAGAGTGACACTTTTCGTCAACCGTGGCCACTGGCGGCCCATGCAAGCAGGCCGAGGGTGACACTTTTGGTCAGTCCACGTGCAAAAAGGCGCAGCTGAGGGCAACAAGCGGGCACTTTCAGGCCTGGCACAGGCCATGCATTCGGGGGGGTGCATCTGCCCCAACCCGTCCATAGGAGTTTTTCAATGAAGCGCGTTCA
>CAZUKT010000572.1:0-3094 GCA_964620975.1 uncultured Rubrivivax sp.
GCCACTCTCTATTAGCCGGTTGATGCCGGGCAACATTCCTTGGTCGTGTCCCGAGACGTTGTGTAAGTTCTAAGCCCGGACAGGCCAAGATACACGTGACTCAGCGTGTCCCTTCGTCGGCCTGCAATTTGCGGTTGCCCCAGACTTGGCACGCCAGCCAAGGTGTTGAGGCGGCAACTTATGCCCAACGACACAGACCGCCCGCGAGCACAGGCCAGAGAAGGGTTGCCCGGTTTGCCGGCTCCGCCACAAGCCCCGCACAAGCAATCAAAAATGCTACATATTCAAGAGCGTGTCACGCTTATCTCGCGAGCGCTACAGGCTGATTTCATTGATGAATTCTTACCCAGACCCCCGCACAAGGCAGGTGGTGTAGTCCTGCGTTTCGACCCTTACTTTCTGCGTTTCGTCGGATTCGCTGCGCGCGCGCGCCTCGCCTCGCTACACTGCACCCCACTCGTGTTGGCGCGGGAGGCGCATGAATCTAAAAACCTTACTCAAGCCCTGGTGGGCGAAGTTGCTGCTGGTGGCCGCCGTGGGCGGTGTCGGTTGGGCCGGCTACCGCGCGGTGTTCCCGCCCCCACCCCCGCCCCCACCACCCAGCGGCGAGGTGGTCAAGGGCGACATCACGCAAATCGTGCAGGCGGCCGGCGTGCTGCAGGCCAAGACCAAGGTCGACGTCGGCGCGCAAGTCAGCGGCCAGGTGCAAACCCTCCACGTGCAGCTCGGCCAGAAGGTCAAGAAGGGCGACCTTCTCATCAGCCTGGACCCGGAGCTGGCGCGCAACGACGTGGCGCGCGCTGAGGCCGCGCTGTTGCAACAGAGCGCCTTGCTGGACGGGCGCATGGTGGATTTGGGCGTGACCCAGCGCGAACTGGCGCGGCAGAAGCGCCTACTCGCCGGCCAGGCCAGCGCCGCGCTGGAGCTGGAGCGCGCCGAGAGCGAACTCGCCAAGGCGGAGGCTGACGTGCGCGGCCAGACCGCTGTGCTGAGCCGGCTGCAGGCCGACCTGGCGCAGGCACAGGTGCGCCAGGGCTACACGCGCATCAGAGCGCCCATGAATGGCACGGTGGTCAACATCCCAGTGCAGGAAGGGCAGACGGTGATCGCGGTGCAGATCACCCCGGTGATGCTGACCCTCGCCGACCTCGACACCATCACTGTGCGCACCAAGGTGCCCGAGGTGGACATACAGGCCGTCAAGGTCGGCCAGAAATCCAGCTTCCTTACACTCAGCGGCGAGGGCCAGCGCTACGGGGGCAAGGTGCGCGTTATTCAGCCGGTGCCCGAGCGCAGTGGCAACGCGGTCTTCTACAACGTTCTGTTCGATGTGGACAACCTGGACGGGAAGTTGTTCTCCGAGATGACAGTGCAGGTCGATATCGGCAAGCAGCAGCCCGCCCAGGTTCGCACCGGCCTGCAGGACGGTGCCAAGGTGGAAGTGCGCGAGGGCATCAAGGCTGGCGACAAGGTGCTGCTCGCACCGGCCTCGGCCGCTTCGGCCCCCGCTGGGGCAGCGTCTTCGGCGGCTTCAGGCGCTTCCAGCTAATGTCGTTCATTGAGCTGGGCGGAGTCACGCGCCACTACCGCATCGGCGACATCGAGGTCCGTGCGCTCGACGGCGTAGACCTTACCATCGAGGCCGGCGAGTTCGTCGCCATCATGGGCCAGTCGGGCTCGGGCAAGAGCACGCTGATGAACGTGCTCGGCTGCCTGGACAACCCCACGGGTGGCCGCTTCATCATCCAAGGGCAGGACGCCAGCACGCTTGACCCAGATAAACTCGCGGCCCTGCGCCGCGAGCACTTCGGCTTCATCTTCCAGCGCTACCACTTGCTGCCGCACTTGGACGCGCGTGGCAACGCAGCCTTGCCCGCCATCTACGCCGGCGTGGGCAGCAGCAAACGCGGCAGTCGCGCGCAAGCGCTACTGGAACGTCTTGGCCTGGGCGAGCGCATGCACCACAAGCCCAACGAGCTGAGCGGTGGCCAGCAGCAGCGTGTCTCCATCGCCCGTGCGTTGATGAACGGCGGGCAGATCATCCTGGCCGACGAACCCACCGGCGCGCTCGACTCCGCCTCCGGCGCCGAGTTGCTCAAGCTGCTGCGCGAGCTGAACGAGCGCGGGCACACGGTCATCATCGTCACGCACGACGCCGGCGTGGCCGCGCATGCGCGCCGCACCATCGAGCTGAAGGATGGTCGTGTGGTGCGCGACGACGGCACCCCGGCCGGCCACCGCACCCCGGCTGAAGCGCCCGAGAGCCATGCCCCACCCCCCGGCGGCTGGCTGCGCCGCATGCAGGTGCAGTGGCGCGAGGCGCTCTCCACGGCTTGGCTCAGCCTCAAGGGCAACCGCCTGCGCACCGCGCTCTCCATGCTCGGCATTAGCATCGGCATCGCCTCGGTGGTCAGCATCGTTGCCTTGACGAACGCTGCGCGTACCACCTTCGAGGGCGAGTTCGCCAATGCCTTCGCCGGAAAAATTTGGTTCTGGACCGGCAATCCGGACTTGCCGCCGGGCGTGCAGCCCCCGCTGTTTACCCCCAACCAGGTCGACGCCGTGGCTGCCTTGCCCGGCGTCACCAGCGTGCTGCGCGAGCGTCAGACTGGCGTGTCAGCCCGCCACGGCGCACGCGATGTCGCCGCACAAACGATGGCTGGCGGGCCGTCCTTGCTCAAGGAGCGCACCCTGCGCATCAAGGAAGGGCGCAACTTCACGCCCTATGAGTTGTCCGAAGGTGCCCAGGTGGCGCTGCTCGACGCGCAGACAGCCAAGAAGCTCTTCAAAGAAGGTCAGTCACCACTCGAGAAGACAATCTTCATCGGGGCCATGGCCGGCGCCGCTGGCGGTCCGGAGGCCGTCCCTGTACCCGGCGGCGCCCCCGTGCCACCCGCAGCCTCATTACCCTACCGCGTGGTCGGCGTGGTCGAGAACGCCAGCCAGATGAACTTCAGCATGGGCAACCAACTCATCTACTTGCCCGAGCGCAACTACCGCGCCAAGCTCGATTCCAGCGTCAACTTGCAGGCCTTTGCCATCAACCTTGAAAAGGGGGCGAACCCCCAGCAGGTCGTCGAGCAGGCCCGCCACC
>CAZUKT010000573.1:0-3093 GCA_964620975.1 uncultured Rubrivivax sp.
GGCTTCCTGATCGATCCCGACCAGGCCATGATCTGGCGCGGCCCCATGGCCACGCAAGCGCTGGACCAGTTGCTCAACCAGACCAACTGGCGCGAACTGGACTACCTGCTCATCGACATGCCACCGGGCACGGGCGACATCGCACTCACGCTCAGCCAGCGTGTGCCGCTCACCGGCGCCATCATCGTGACCACGCCACAGGACATTGCCTTGCTCGACGCACGCAAGGGCCTGAAGATGTTTGAGAAAGTCGGCGTGCCGATCCTGGGCATCGTCGAAAACATGGCGGTCTACTGCTGCCCCAATTGCGGCCACAGCGAACACATCTTTGGCGCCGACGGTGGCAAGAAGATGGCAGCCGAATACGGCGTTGACTACCTGGGTGGCCTGCCGTTGACCATGGCCATCCGCGAGCAGGCCGACGCCGGCCGCCCCACCGTGGTGGCCGACCCCGATGGCGACATCGCCGCCATCTACAAGGGCGTGGCGCGCCAGGTGGCAGTAAAGATCGCGCTGAAGGCCAAGGACTTCTCGGCCAAGTTCCCCACCATCAGCGTGTCCAAGGGCACTTAAAGGTCAAAGGCCCTTGCCCGCAGTCGGGTGGGGCAGGGGCGCGCAGGGTTCGGGCGCTGGCTGCGGCTTGGCAGCGTGGCCCTCTGCGGCCGATGCCCGGCCTGCGCTAACCTCGCGCCCGTGAACGCCATCATCCCCATCGCTGACGCTGCGCAGGCTGCCGAGGCGGCCCGCCAGCGCAAGCGCCGCGCACCCAAGGGGCGGCGCGTGGACCCCGCCGTGCTGGCGCAGTTGATGGGGTGGCTGGGCGGCACGCCGCCCCGGCGTGACCTGCTGATCGAAGCGCTGCACACGGTCCATGACCACCTGCACTGCCTGCCCACGGCGCACCTGGCGGCACTGGCGCAGTGGATGAAACTCTCGCAGGCCGAGGTTTATGAGGTGGCGAGCTTCTACCACCACTTTGACATCGTGCGCGAAGCCGCAGATGGCAGCGTGGACACGGCGCCTGCGCTCACCGTGCGCGTGTGCAGCGGCCTGCCATGCCAGATGGCCGGCAGCGGCGAACTGCTCTTGCGCCTGCCTGGGCTGCTGGGCCCGCAGGTGCGTGTGGTGTCTGCACCCTGCGTGGGCCGCTGCGAGACCGCGCCCGTGGCCGTGGTGCACCAGCACCCCGTGCTGCAGGCCACGGCTGCTGCGGTGCAGGCCGCAGTGCACGCCGGTGCACATACGGACACCGTGCAGGGCCACCTGGCTTTGACGGACTACCTGGCCCAAGGCGGATATGCGCTGCTGCGGGCTTGCCAGCTGGGCCGCCATGAGCCCGAAGCCATCATGCAGACGATGCTGGACGCCGGCCTGCGTGGCCTGGGCGGCGCCGGTTTCCCGGCAGGGCGCAAGTGGCAACTGGTGCGTGCGCAGCCGGCGCCGCGCCTGATGGCTGTCAACATCGACGAAGGCGAGGCCGGCACCTTCAAAGACCGCTGGTTGCTGGAGCGTGATCCGCACCGTTTTCTGGAAGGCATGCTCGTCGCCGCCTGGGCTGCGGGTGTGGATGCGGTCTACATCTACCTGCGGGACGAATACCACGGCTGCCGCGCCATGCTGGCCGCCGAACTGGCGGCTTTGCAGGCGCAGGCCGGCATGGCGGTGCTGCCCCGCATTGAGCTGCGGCGCGGTGCCGGTGCCTACATCTGCGGCGAAGAGTCCGCGATGATCGAATCCATTGAAGGCCAGCGCGGCATGCCCCGCCTGCGGCCGCCCTACGTGGCCGAGCGCGGCCTGTTCGGCCGGCCCACGCTGGTGCACAACCTGGAAACGCTTTTCTGGGTGCGGCAGATTGTCGAAGAAGGCCCGGCCGCCTTCACCGCCCACGGGCGGCACGGGCGCATGGGGCAACGGCGGTTTTCCGTCAGCGGCCGCGTGTGTGAACCGGGTGTGAAGCTGGCGCCGGCGGGCATCACGCTGCACGAACTGGTGCATGAATACTGCGGTGGCATGCAGCCCGGCCACACGCTTTACGCCTACCTGCCGGGGGGTGCGTCGGGTGGCATCCTGCCGGCGCGGCTGGCCGACGTGCCGCTGGACTTTGACACGCTGCAGCCACACGGCTGTTTCATAGGTTCGGCAGCGGTGATCGTGCTGTCACAGGCCGACCGCGCGGTGGACGCCGCCCGCAACGTGATGGCCTTTTTCGAAGACGAATCCTGCGGCCAGTGCACGCCCTGCCGCGTGGGCACGGCCAAGGCCAGCGTGTTGATGGCGGCACCCGTGTGGGACCAGGCGTTGCTGACCGAACTGGGCCAGGTCATGCGTGACGCTTCCATCTGCGGCCTGGGCCAGGCCGCGCCCAACGCGGTGGACTGCGTGCTGCGCTACTTTGCGCACGAGTTGCAAGCATGAACGCCGTGACCCGGGCTGCACAGGCCAGTCTGCAAGCACCACAAGTCAGCTTCATGCTCGACGGCCAGGCCGTGAGCGGCCGCACCGATGAAAGCATCCTGCAGATCGCGATGCGCGCCGGGGTGCAGATTCCTCACCTGTGCTGGACGCCCGGCCTGCAGGCCGCCGGCAACTGCCGCGCCTGTGTGGTGGAAGTATCGGGTGAACGCACGCTGGCGGCGTCCTGCTGCCGCCACCCGACGCCGGGCATGCAGGTGCAAAGCGCCAGCCCGCGTGCGCTGTCGGCGCAAAAAATGGTGCTGGAGTTGCTGCAGTCCGACCTGCCTGCGCAGCCGCTGATACGCCACAACGAGGTGGGTGTGTGGAGCGCCAAGCTGGGCGTGGGTCCGCCCCGTTTTGCCCCACGTGCGCCGCAAGACACACCGCCGGCCGACCTGAGCCACGCAGCCATTGCGGTGCATCTGGACGCCTGCATCCAGTGCACACGATGCCTGCGTGCCTGCCGGGACGAGCAGGCCAATGACGTCATCGGCCTGGCCGGCCGGGGCGCGCACGGGGGCATCGTCTTTGACATGGCCGACGCGCTGGCCAGCAGCACCTGCGTGGCCTGCGGCGAATGTGTACAGGCCTGCCCCACGGGCGCGCTGGCACCGGCACGTCGAGCGGCCCTGCCGGTGC
>CAZUKT010000574.1:0-3088 GCA_964620975.1 uncultured Rubrivivax sp.
TCGCCCCGTCGGTCCCGCTGCTGGCGTCCCCCTCGGACGCCCAGGCGCCCGCCGACCGGGGCCTCTGAACTCGCCCGCAGCCGCCGCCCGGCCGCCTGCAAGCAGGGCCCTCAGCCCTAGAATGCGCGCCACATGCGACTCATCGTCTGGCTGCTTCGCGCCTTCATCTTTTTTGCACTGTTCGCCTTTGCGCTGAACAACCAGCAACCGGCCACCATCAACTGGTTTTTTGGTGTGCAGTGGCACGCACGCATGGTGATCCTGGTGCTGGTGGCGTTTGCCGGCGGTTGTGCCATTGGCGTGCTGGCCGTGTTGCCCAGTTGGTGGCGCTATCGCCGCATGGCCCTGCGGTATGCCCCCGAGCCTGCAGCGCCCCCCACAGCGGCGCCCACGTCGGTGCTGCCCTCTGAATTTGCGGCCGTGGAGCACCCGCCCCGCGTCGGCCCGTAGGCAGTCGTCATGGACTTTGACTTTCAGTGGCTGCTGATCGGCTTGCCCGTGGCCTTTGCGCTGGGCTGGATGGCCTCGCGCTTTGACTTGAAGCAGCTCAAGCGCGAACGCGACGACTCCCCACGTGCGTACTTCAAAGGCCTGAACCTGCTGCTCAACGAACAGCAAGACAAGGCCATAGACGCCTTCATCGAGGCCGTGCAAAACGACCCCGACACCACCGAACTGCATTTCGCCCTGGGCAACCTCTTCCGCAGGCGCGGTGAATTCGAGCGTGCCGTGCGTGTGCACCAGCACCTGCTGGGCCGCTCTGACCTGCGCCCCGGCGACCACGATCGCGCGCAACTGGCGCTGGCACAAGACTTCATGAAGGCAGGCCTGTTTGACCGCGCCGAAACCGCCTGGCGTGCCCTGGCCGGCACACCATTTGACGGTGAAGCGCAACTGGCCCTGCTGTCCTTGTACGAACGCAGCCGCGACTGGACACACGCTGCCGAAGTAGCGCGCAGGTTGGACGCCGCAGGCAGCGGCTCCTTTGCTGCACGCATTGCCCATTACGAATGCGAGATCGCCGAAGAAGCCGACGCGCAAAAGCGCCCGGCCGACGCCGAAGCCGCGTTGGCGCGTGCCTTTGCAGCAGCGCCCGAAGCCGCACGCCCGGGTGTGCTGGCCGGCCAGCGCTTGCGCCGCCAAGGTGACGACGCCGGTGCGCTCCTGGCCTGGGACGCGCTGCGTCAACGCAACCCTGGCGCCTTCTTGCTGGTGGCGGCCGACTACGCCCGTGCGGCACAGGCCTGTGGCCAGGCCAACGCCGCCAGCCATGTGCTCGGCGAGGCCTTGGCCCGGCTGCCGGCCGTGGAATTGCTGCAGGCCCTGGCTGAAGTGGACGGTGCCGCCGCCCCTGAACGATTGCCGCGCCTGCTGGCCCACCTGAAGCAGTTCCCCACGCTGTCAGCAGCCCAGCTACTGCTGGCCGTGCCCCAGGCGCAGTGGACCGAAGAAGCCTGGGGCGCGCTGCGGGACGCCGTGGCCCGTGCCGCCAAGCCGCTGCAACGCTACCGCTGCGCGGCCTGCGGCTTTGAGGCCCAGCACTATTTTTGGCAATGTCCCGGCTGCCTCAGCTGGGACAGCTACCCGCCGCAGCGGGTGGACGCGCTGTAGCAGGCGATCAAGCGGCGCGCTGGCCCTCAAACAGCGCCAGCACATCGGCCCGCGACGGCACTTGCCCTTTGCCGCCAATGCTGGCCACCTGGCCCGGCCCGGTGATGCCGGCCAGGCCCGGTTCGTGGTCGCAGTAGATCCCCACGGTGGGCCGCCCCAGTGCGGCGGCCATGTGCGTAAAGCCGGTGTCCAGCCCAACCACGTGTTCGGCGCCGGCCAGCACCGCCGCCATCTCGCCCACCTTCAGGAAAGGCGGAACGTCACCTTCGCAACTGGCAGCAATGCGCTCGGCCAGCGTCTGTTCGGACTCGCGGCCCCACAGCACCACCGGCGTCCAGCCCAGCTCATGCATGCGCCGGCCCACAGCCACCCAGTGGCGCTCGGGCCAGAGCTTTTCGGGCCGGCTCGCGTTGGGGATGATCACGCCGTAGGCGCCACGCTGCTTCCACACCGGCGCCGGGGCGCGCAGGCCAAACTGCGGCGCGCCTTGCGGTGCGGGGTAGCCCAGGTGGGCTGCCGCCAGCAGCCGGCAGCGCTGCACGGCATGCAGTTGTGGCGACACTGCCGCCCTGCGCGAATACAGCCAAGAGGCCGCCGGCTCGCGCATGCTGTGGCGGTCATAACCCGCCACCGGCGCGCCGGCCTGCCGCGCCCACAGCGCGCTCTTGACAAGGCCTTGCAAGTCCAGCACCAGGTCGTAGCGGCCTTCGTGCAGTTGCTGCCTCAAAGCGCCCATGGCCTGCCAGGTGTCGCCCTTGAGCAGGCGGCCGCGCCATTTGCGCCAGGGCACGGTCAGCACACGTTGCACACCGGGGTGCATTTGCGGAATGGCGGCGAACGCGGGTTCTACCAACCAGTCGATCTGCGCCCCCGAATAGTGCGCCAGCACGTCGGCCACCACCGGCGTGGCGTGCACCACGTCGCCCATGGACGATGTCTTGACGATGAGCAGACGCACGGGCTTCAGCGCCCAAGCCGTTCTTTGACCAGCGCCGGGTTGAAGCGTGGGTCGTTGTACATCTTGAACTGGCGGTAGACCTTGAAGTAGGCCCTGCCGGCTGCGGCGTCGGCCAGCAGTGTGTCCAGGCAGTCTCCCAGGTCCTGACGCTGCTGCAACAGGCGCTGCAGCTTGACGCGGCTGGCGGCACGGTGGGCTTCGTCCACATCGGTGCGTTCGGTCTGCTGGCGCATGGCATGCGCCTTGAGCGCCATGATGGACATGCGGTCCACCATGCTGCCGGCCGTTTCGCTGCTCAGCCGCGCGCCGGCGGGCACCGTGGACACTGGGGCGTCGGTGCGTGCGGAGGCCGCGTCCACCAAGCCCAGGGCGATGAGCAGCAATTCGTCCACACGCTCGGTGGCGTCGTTGCGGGCCTGGTTGTAGCCGTCGATGGCGCGTTTGTTGGCGGCAATCTCGGCGTCGGCCACGGTGGTGCGGCGCGCCAGGTCTTCTTCAGCCCACGACAGGCTGTTGTTG
>CAZUKT010000575.1:0-3085 GCA_964620975.1 uncultured Rubrivivax sp.
GTAGCGGTGGAGATCGCGGCGGCGGCACTGGCCACGCTGTGTCTGGCCACGCCCGTGTGGGCTGCGGGCGCCACGGAGCGTGTGACTGCAAGTTTGCCTTGCCCGCCCGCCGGAGAAACACGTGCTTCTTTGCAGGCCATGAAGGCGGCCGACTGGCGGCTGGCCGGCGACGACGCCCCAACGCGCCGCCAGACGCTGGCGTTGGCGCTGGTGGGCTGCCTGGCCGATGCCGACCCAACGCTGCGTGACGAGCTGGCGTTTGAGGCGCTCTCGGCCTGGATGCGCGCCCGCCAGTTGGCGGTGCCCACCTTGCAGACCTTGCGCGAGCGGCTGTTGCCGGTGTTGGCCGGCCCGGCCGATGCAGCCGGCTTTGCGCAGCCCTTTGCCGCACTCGTGCTGTCTGAACTGGCCCGGGCGGACCGCCTGCAGCCGTTTTTGTCGGCCACCGAACGCGCTGACCTGGTTGAACACGCGGCGCGCTACCTGGCCGGCGTGCGTGACTACCGGGGCTTCAGTGCACAAGACGGCTGGCGGCACGGCGTGGCACACGGGGCCGATCTGGCGCTGCAACTGGTGCTGCACCCGCGCCTGGAGCGCCAACACGGTGACGCCCTGCTGGCTGCCATCGCAGCGCAGGTCATGCCAGCGGGCACCCACGCCTACCGCTTTGGCGAAGGCACGCGCCTGATGACGCCGGTTTACTACCTGGCGCGCAACGCGCTGTGGCAGGAAGCAGACTGGAGTTTGTGGTTCGATGCCCTGCTGGCCAGGCTGGGCCCTGCCACACCTGCAACGGAGGCCAGCCTGGCGCAGCGGCACAACCTGGGCGCCTTTGTGGCGCCGCTGTATGCGGCCGTGCAGGAGCATGGTGACGAGCAGTCCCGCGCACGCCTGCTGCCTGGGCTGCGCAAGGCGCTGCGGGCGCTGCGCTGAGCACGGGCCGTATGTGCCGGATCGGCCAGATGGGCCTGATGGGCCGGACGGGCCGGACGGGCCAGGTTCGGCGCCGGTGGCGCCGCTCAACGCCCCCGCAAGAAGTCTTCCAGCCCCATGCGCACTGCCTGTGCGGTCTGGGCGCGGAAGTTGGCGTCCAGCAGCTTGGCTTCGTCGCCGGGGTGCGAAACAAAGGCCTGCTCCACCAGCACGGCCGGCATCCAGGTGACGCGGCGCAGCGGCGCGTAGTTGAAGTTGCCCACCAGGCCAAAGTCGTCCAGCCCGGTCTGCTCCAGCAAACGGCGCTGCACGGCGGCGGCCAGGTCGCGGCCCGTGCTGTGTTTGTAGAAGGTGGATGTGCCGCTGGTGCGCAGGTAGCCGTTGCCGGTGTCACTGGCATTGGCGTGCACGCTGACAAAGAGCTGCGCTTGTGAGTCGGTGGCGCGGCGGGCGCGTTCGCGCTGCGGCGGGTTGTCGTCGCCCACACGCACCACCACCACCTCGGCGCCGACGCTTTCAAGCTCGGTCTTGAGCGTGTCCACGGTCCAGCGGTTGATGTCTTTTTCGGGCACCCCCGTGGCGCCCACGGCGCCCAGGTTGGCGGCACTGCCGTGGCCGGGCTCCAGTGCAATGCGCAGGCCGGCCAGCGGCGAGCCCGTGGCGGCCAGCAGTGGCGCCGGCCGCACGGTGATGCGCAAGGCCGTGGCCGTGCGCTCGACGCGCCAACCCCACAGGCGCGGTTCGTGCAGTGTGATGTGCACACGCACCCGTTGCGCTGCGGCCTGATCGGCCGTGACCTCACGCACCACGCGGGTGCTGGCGCGGTGGGTGATCCAGGTGGTGGCGTGGTGGGCGCTGTAGATGTCCACCGCCAGGCTGTGGCGGCCGGCGGCGTCGGCCACCGCACGCACGGCATAGGGCACCCGGGCCGCAAGCGGGATGTTCACCACATCACCTTCGGCACTGCCGGCCACGGCCAGGCTGGTGAAGCTGGCGTGTGGCGCCCGTGTGCCTGGTTCGGCGGTTTGCACGGTGTCGGCCGCCACCCAGGCGGTGGTGTCGGGGCTGAGCAGCACACGCAGGTGCTCGCCGCGCTGGCCGGTGGCGCGCAGCAGCGTGGCCGGTGCCAGGTCGGCCAGAAAGGGGCCGCCCAGCCGCACTTCATGCAGGCCGTGCAGCAATTCGGCGCCTTCAGCGCCCACGCTGTAAAGGCGCTCGGGCTCGTCGCGCCACTGGCCGGCTTCCCCCGGCGTGAGCGCGGTGATGGACCTGGGCACACTTACTCCTGGCAGGCGCGGCAGGATCAGCGGGCTGATGCGTACCAACACGGGTGCAGCGTCCACATCGGCGGTGCCTTCAAACGCAAGCAGCGCGCGGTAGCGGCCGGCCGACGTGCGGCTTTCGGCCAGTGGCTGCCAGCGCTGGCCGGGCAGGCGCGCTTCCACACGCTGGGCGGGTGTGGCACGCACGGCCACTTCCACTGTTTCGCCGGGGGCCACGCGTTGCAGATCGGCCGGGCGCAGGCTGCTGCCGTCGATGAACAGCCGGTCAGCCGGCCACACCACACCCACCGCCGGGGCAACGCGCTCGATGTCCAGTGTGCGTTCCTGCGTCTGTGCGCTGGCCGAGGTGGCTTCGATGCGGATGCGGTTGGGCCCCATCTGCAGCGGGATGCGGTCGCGCGCAAACACGCCGGTGGCAAACACGGTGACGCTTTCGCCGCCCACACGCACCTGGGTGCCGGGTGCCGTGCGGCCCAGCACGTTGACAAACTCGCGGGTGGTGGTGGTTGCGGTGGCGGGCTCGGTGGCGCGCGGCGCCAGCACGTCCAGGGTGAAGGGTGGCTGCCCGGCTGGCACAGCGGTCACGGCGTGAACGGCGTTTACGGCACTATCGGCGGCCGCCTGGGCCAGCGCGCCACTGGTTGTGGCAGCCAACAGCAATGCCACAAGCGCTGGCGTGGCGCGCGCGGGCAGCACGGCACGACGGAGGCGCATCATGTGCGCATCAGCGTGCTCTTGCCGAACAGGCTTTCAATCAGGTCCACGGCCAGCTCTGCGGTCTTGTTGCGTACGTCCAGCGCGGGGTTGAGTTCCATCACGTCCAGGCTGGCCAGGCGGCCGGTGTCGGCGATCATCTCCATGCACAGCTG
>CAZUKT010000576.1:0-3058 GCA_964620975.1 uncultured Rubrivivax sp.
GGTGCGCGCCATGTCGCACCGCGTGATGGTGATGAAGGGCGGCGACGTGGTGGAAGAGGGTGAATCCGAAGCGCTGTTCGCGGCGCCCCAGCAGGCTTACACGCGCGAACTTCTGGCCGCGGCGCACTTGGCCTGATGGGCTTCCGGCCCCGGTCCCGCTCCCGCTGTGCGGGAGCGGCTTGGGCTGGGGTCATGGCCGCGCGGCCATGCCGCCATTGCGGAAGTTACTGAATCAGCCCTTCGGCCTTCATCGCCGCCTGCACCGCCGGCCGCGCAGCCACGCGTCCCAGATAGGCGCCCAGGTTGGCAAGGCCACTGATGTCGACGCCCACGTACTTTGCCCATCCGGCCACGGTGAAGAGGTAGCCGTCGGCCACCGTGAAGGTGTCGCCCATCAGGTAGTTCTTGCCGGCCAGTTGGCCGTCCACCCAGGTCAGCCGCTCCACCAGCTTGGCGCGCGCCAGGGCCTTGGCTTCTTCGGGCATGGCGGGGTTGAAGAGCGGCGAAAAGCCCTTGTGCAGCTCGCTGGTGATGAAGTTGAGCCACTCCATCAGGCGGTAGCGCGCCATGGTGCCGGCAGCCGCCGCCAAATGGCTGGCGGGTGCCTGGTCGGCGATGTATTGCACGATCACCGGGCCTTCGCTCAGGCGCTGGCCGTCGTCCAGCTCCAGCAGCGGCACGTAGCCCTTGCTGTTGACGGTGTTGAAGTCGGTGCCGTCCGCGCGTTTCTTGGTTTTGGTGCTGGCCAGCACCAGTTCAAAGGGCAAGCCGGCTTCGCGCAGCGCGATGTGGGGGCTCAGCGAGCAGGCGCCGGGGCTGTAGTAGAGCTTGGTCATGGTTGCTTTTGCAAAGGTGCCAATGGCGGGATGGCAACGATAGCGGCGCCCGGGCGCCCGGCCGTTGAGGCGGCCTGAACGAAGGGTTCAAATCCGCAACGCCCAGGGCCGATACTGCAGTCACCCAGGAGAGCCGACCATGCCCCGCCCCATTCTTGACGAAGCCCACATCCACCCCGCCGTGCGCGACACCGTCGCTCACCACTTTGAAAGCACGCTGCGCGAGGTGCAAGCCGCGCTGGCCCAGCATGCGGTGGTGGTGGTGGGCATGAGCGGCAACCCCTTCTGCCGCAAAGCACGCAAGGCGCTTGCCGCTGCCGGCGTGGCGCACCACTACATGCAGTACGGCAGCTACTTCAGCGAATGGCGCCGCCGCAACGCCTTGAAGATGTGGGCCGGCTGGGCCACCATGCCGATGGTGTTTGTGAAGGGTGTGCTGGTGGGTGGCGCCGACGATCTGAACCGCCTCATTGCCAGCGGCGAACTCAAGCGCTTGTTGGGCTGACCCCCGCTGGCCCCGCCAACGGGCCCGTTCAGCGGCGGTTTCTGCCATTGGTGCACCTGTGGCCCAAGGCGCGCCAAGCCAAGCCGCAGAATCGGCGCCCATGAGATTTGCTCCCCTCCTTGCCGCCGCCACGCTGGGTGTGCTGGCCGCTGAACCCGGACTCGCCGCAGAGTCGCGCCCGGGCCTTGCTCCCTGCCGCTTGCCTGGCCTGCAGTACGAGGCCTACTGCGGCAGCGTGCGCCGCGCGCTGGACCCTGCAGCACCCGCAGGCACCCAGATCGACGTGCACTACGCGGTGTTGCCCGCGCTGGCGCGCAACCGCAAACCCGACCCGGTGTTCATGTTTGCCGGCGGCCCTGGCCAGAGTGCCATGGACCTGGCTGGCAGCGTGGCGCGCATGCTGGTGCGGGTGAGCAACCGGCGCGACGTGGTGCTGGTGGACCAGCGCGGCACCGGCCGCAGCGCGCCGCTGAAATGCGCCGAGCCCGCACCGACGCAGCCCCTGGCCGAGGCGGTCAGCCATGAGGGCCAGGCGGCCCGGCTGCAGGCCTGCCGTGCCCAGTTGCAGAAACTGCCGCACGGTGACCTGCGCCACTACACCACCTGGGTGGCCATGCAGGACGCCGAGGCCGTGCGTGTGGCCTTGGGTGCCGAGCAGATCAACGTCGTCGGCGCCAGCTATGGCACTCGCGCGGTGCTGGACTACATGCGCCAGTTCCCCCGCGCCGTGCGGCGTGCGGTGATCGACGGCGTGGCGCCGCCCGACATGGTGCTGCCGGCCGCCTTTTCCACCGACAACCAGGCCGCGCTGGACGGCTTGATCAACGCCTGCGCCGCCGACCCCGCCTGCAGCGCGCGTTACCCCAGGCTGCGTGGCGACTGGCAGGCGCTGCTGGCCAGCCTGCCGCGGGAAGTGAGCGTGGCCCACCCCGTGACCGGGCAGGTCGAGCGCATCAGATTGGAACGCGGCACGCTGCTACAACTGATGCGTGTGCCGCTGTACGCGCCGCCGCTGGCTTCGGTGCTGCCGCTGGCGGTGACCGAGGCAGCACGCGGCCGCTTCGAACCGCTGTTGGGCGTGAGCACGGCTTTGACCGGCGGGCGCGGCCTGCAAATGGCCGAGGGCATGCATTTTTCTGTCGTCTGCGCCGAAGACTTGCCGCGCCTGGCGCAGGCCAGCGACAAACCCGGGGCCGACTTTGGCGATGTGGCCGCAGCCATGTACCGCACCGTGTGTGACGGCTGGCCGCAGGGCACCGTGCCGGCGGCCTTTTACACGCTGCCCGCAGCGCCGGCGGCCACGCTGGTGCTGTCGGGAGGCGCCGACCCCGTGACGCCGCCGCGCCACGGCGAGCGTGTGGCCCGTGCGCTGGGCGCCAAGGCCCGCCATGTGGTGGTGCCGCAGGCGGGGCACGGCGTGATGGGCATTGCCTGCATGCGAGACGCGCTGTTCCGCTTTGTCGACGCCGCCACTGACGACGATGCGCTCAAGGTCGACGCCGACTGCGCCAAGGCCATTCCGCGCCCACCGGCCTTTGTGCCGGTGCGGGCCCCGGCCGCAGCCGCCTCTGCAGCGTCGGCTGCAGCCACTGCCAAACCCTGAGCCCGCCATGATCGAAGTGCATCAACTCAGCAAACGTTTCACCCAGGGCCGGGGACGCAAGGCACGCACGGTGTTGGCCGTGGACGGCGTCAGCTTCACGGCCGCCAATGGCTG
>CAZUKT010000577.1:0-3058 GCA_964620975.1 uncultured Rubrivivax sp.
GCTCATGCAGGCCAACATCAAGTTCAATGGTGCGCTGATCCTGCAGGTCATGGGTGACGGCCCCGTCAAGCTGGCGGTGGCCGAGGTGCAGCCTGACCTGGGCTTCAGGGCCACGGCCAAGGTGGTGGGTGAGGTGCCCGGCGGTGCGAGGCTGCCGGCCATGCTCAACATGCACGGCCAGGGGCGCTGCGCCATCACGCTGGACCCCAAGGACAGGTTCCCCGGCCAGCAGCCCTATCAGGGTGTGGTGCCGCTTTCTGCAAGTTCGGACGGTGCCCCGCCTGCACCGCTGCAGCAGGTGCAAGAGGTGCTGGAGCACTACATGCTGCAGTCCGAACAACTCGACACCAAGCTGGTGCTGGCGGCCAACGACGAAGTGGCGGCCGGTTTGCTGATACAGCGGCTGCCGGTTGAAGGCGAGGCCAACCTCGAAGGCTCGGCGCGGGCGCGCAAGAACGAAGACGACATCGGCCTGTCCGAGGCCTACAACCGCATCGCCATCCTGGCTGCCACCTTGACCCGCGAAGAACTGCTCACCTTGCCCAGCGACCAGATCATGCACCGCCTGTTCTGGGAAGAAACGCTGCGTGTGTTTGAACCCACCGCCACGCCGCACTTTGCCTGCACCTGCTCCCGCGAGCGGGTGCGCGGCATGCTGCGTGGGCTGGGCCGCGAAGAAAGCGACGGCTTGATCCTGGAGCGGGGCGTGGTGGAGGTGGGCTGTGAGTTCTGCGGCCAGCAGTACCACTTTGACGCGGTGGACGTGGGCGAGATGTTCACGCCGCCGCTTGACCAGCCGCCCACCAGCGTTGGAGTGCAGTGATGTTGTACGCCGCACTCAAGACCCTGCATGTGCTGGCCGTGGTGCTGTGGGTGGGCGGCATGGCCTTTGCGCACTTCTTCTTGCGCCCGGCACTCGTGGTGCTGGAGCCACCGCAGCGCCTGAAGCTGATGCACGCCGTGCTGCGGCGTTTCTTTGGCGCGGTGTTGGTGCTGGCCGCGCTGGTGCTGGCCAGTGGGCTGTGGATGATCGGCCGCACGGCGCGTGGGGTGGTGCAGGGCGGTGGTGTGTTCGTCTGGCCGACAGACTGGCTCTTGATGACGGTCGTGGGCCTGTTGATGGTGGCCATCTTCGGCCACATCCGGTTTGTGCTCTACAAGCGCTTTGATGCGGGTGTGGCCGCGTCGTCGTGGCCGGATGCAGCGCTGGCGCTGGGCGCCATTCGCCAATGGGTGGCGGTGAACCTGGCGCTGGGCCTGGCCTTGACTGGTTTTGTGCTGATGTTTTAAGGCTGTGGCCGCAGCAAGGCGCGTTCGTACTCGGCCACACAGCATTCACAAGTCCAGCTTCGATGGGGTCTCGCGCCGGCTGTGGCGCCCAAGCCCGTGAAGAGCCCTTTTGCCCTGGGCGATGCGGGGCCTCTCAGCAGCGGCGCCACCGCAGCCAGCGCCTGTGCCACCCGCGCTTCGCCCACGCCGCCTACCACTGCAAACGGCAGGTGATGCGCTTGCAGCAGGCCGCGCAGCAGCGTGTCCACGGGTTCGCGCACCTGCGGACCGTCACGCTGGTGGCCGTCTGGCACCCAGGGCAAGTCTATGGCCATCAACAGAGTCAGCGCCATGCGGCGGTGCAGGTGCACGGCGCGTTCGTCCAAAGAGCCGTCGCCAAAGACCAGCCGGCTGTAGACGGCCGTCATCAGCGGCGTGGTGTCGCACACCACCACATCGTGCGCAGCGGCCGCAGCGTCGATGCGCTCTTGTTGGCTGCGCAGGATGGTGGCTTGTTCGTGCGCCTGCGGCGTGCGGCCCACGTGGGCGCACCATTCACGCAGCACCTCGGGCACCCAGGCCACACGCAAACCGCTTTGTTGCGCCAGTTGTGGTGCCAGCGCGGCGGCCAGTGTCGTCTTGCCCGTGCTTTCGGCACCCACGATGGCCACACAAAGGGCCTCAGCCACCGGGCACCAACTTGCGCCAGGTGCGCCAGCCCACCACGCTCAACACGGCAAATACCCCATACAACACGGCGGTGAGCCACAGGCCCTTAAAGGCAAAGAGGCCGACGCTGAAGACGTTGACGAAGAGCCAAACCGGCCAGTTCTGCACCACCTTGCGGCCCAGCAGAATTTGCCCCGTGACACTGGCCACCGTGGGCAGTGCGTCGAGGTAGGGCACGTCGCTGTCGGTGGCATGGCTCAGCAGCGCACCCAGCAGTGGCCAGGCGGCCAGTGTGGCGGCCGTGGCCAGCGCTGCCGTGCGTGCGCTCAGGTGGTGCACCTGCAGCGGTGCGCCACGTTCGGCCGTGCCGCGTTGCCACTGCCACCAGCCCCACAGGGACACGGCAACAAAGAAGATCTGCAGCGACGCTTCGCCGTACAGTTTGCTGTGTGCAAACAGCAGTGCGTAGAGCATTGAACTGCTTATGGCCAGCGGCCATGCGACGACGTGCACACGCAAGTTGGCCGCCACCATGGCCAGGCTCAGCACCAGCGCCAGGATTTCCACCCAGGTGACCGGGCTGCCCCAAAGATCAAACGCCACCGCCAACACGGGAGTTCAGCACCCAGGCCGCATGGGGCGCTGGCTCATTTGCGTGTGGTGAACTGCACCAGGATCTCGTCGGGCCGCACCATGCTCAGTTCGGCGCGCGCTTTCTCTTCCACCATCTCCAGGCCTTCCTTGAGGTCGCTCACCTCGGCGGCCACGTTGGCGTTGCGCAGGCGGGCCTGGTCGTTCAGTGCCAACTGCTTGTCCAGCAGCTTGCGCTGGCTGGCCACGTAGGGCATGTTGCCCTTGCCAAACCAAAGCTCTGCCTGCACCACCGCCAGCAGTGCAGCCAGGGCGATGGTGGCCCAGCGCAGGCGCAAGTCGCTGCCGCCTACTTGATGTTGTAGAAGGCCGCGCGGCCGGGGTAGCTGGCCACGTCACCCAAGTCTTCTTCAATGCGCAGCAACTGGTTGTACTTGGCGATGCGGTCGCTGCGGCTCATGGAGCCGGTCTTGATCTGGCCGGCGTTGCTGCCCACGGCGATGTCCGCAATGGTGGAGTCTTCGGTCTC
>CAZUKT010000578.1:0-3055 GCA_964620975.1 uncultured Rubrivivax sp.
CCGGGCTGCGGTATAGCGCCATGTTGTGGTGCTGCAGGTGCTGCAGCAGCGCGCTTCGTTCGACGGTGGTCAGGGCACGCGGGTCGGCCACGTCCACCAGCAACGCCTCGGGGTGTGTGGCGCGGTGCGCCAGCTTCCAGGCGCGCCAGCGCTGGTAGGTGGTGTCATCGCCCAGGTCAAAGGGGCTGGCGCACGGCGTGCCGTGGTCCTGGGCTGCTGAGGCTGGCAAGGCTGCACCCATGTTCATTCCCCGCTCATGGCAGACCGCCGGGCGCGGCGCGGCGCCGGGTCGTGCAGTTCATTCATGGACCGCTGCACCGTGGCCACGGCCTCGGGTGCTTCGGCGGCCATCACTTGTTCAATCACCCAGCGCCGGTCTTTCTCGGGCAGTGTGGGCTCCAGGCGGCTGCCCAGGTAACGCACAAATGCAAAGCCGGGCTCAAAGCCGGGTGCGCCCACGGTGTCGGGGTCGGCGCCGAATTCGGCGTAGTGCTGCACCACTTCATTGACGAGGTCGATGAAGGTGTCGGCGTGGCTGGGCGCACCCGCAGCTGGCAACCCCAGCAGGCGGTCTTCGTTTTCTTGCAGCGTGCGCGCCAGGTGCGTGACCAGTGCCACGGTGAATTCCTGCCGCGCTTCAGGGGCCAGCCGCGCATGCGCCATGCGGTCGGCCACCGCCACCAGAAACACCAGCACTTCACGCAGGAAGGCAAAGTAGGGTGGCCCGGCGTCGATGTCGAAATCGGCCCCACGCATGCGCTTGAGCATGTTCTGCGCCACGCGGAACACGATGAAGGCCATGGCACTGGCCTGCTCAGCCGCGCTCTTGGGCGCACCGGCCTTGAACCAGTGTGTCTTCAGGCGCATGGCGGGGGTGCTCATGCGCGCCTCTGCGCCTCGAAGGCGCCAGATGCCCGCCGCCGGGCCGCCCCAAGGCGGGCGCTCCCCCCTGGGGGGACGACGCGCAGCGTCTTGGGGGCACGCATCAATATCCGCCCTTGCCCAGCGGCTGCGGCAGCCCGGCCACCTTGCAGCCCTGTTTGGCCGGCCCGATGGGGAACAGGTCGTACAGCGCCTTGCTGTCGCAGCCCGGCAGCACGTCGGCCAGGCCCTTGAGCATGTTGCGGAAGTTGGGTGTGTGGCCGTGTTCGCGGTATTCGTCGCGCAGGTAGGCCACCACCTTGAGGTGGTCGTCGTTGAGCGTGATGCCCTCGGCGGCGGCGATGACGGGCACCACCTCGTCACTGAAGTCAGGCTCCAGCAGGTAGCCCTGGTCGTCGGTCTCAAGTTCGGTGCCGTTGACGGTGTAGCCCATCTTCGATGTCTCCAGTGGTGGGGTGGGGGTGAGGTGTGTGGATCAGTGTGGCGTGCCCACGGCAGCGGCTGACTTGTGCGGCACAAACACGCCGCAACCCAGCAGCCGAAACGCGCCAATGCCCGTTTCAAGCAAGCGCAATGCGTGCGCGGCGCTCAGGCCGTCAAGCATCAGGCTGAAACCCTGCAGCGTGCCGGCTTCAGCCACCTGGTGGCGGCCGCAGATGCGCCGGCAGGCCAGGCCAAGCGTGTCGGTCTCGGTCTGCACGGCTTGCAGGAAGGCCAGTTCGTCTGCACTTTCAGCAGCCACCAGATGGGCGTACAAGGTGCTGTGGGGCAACAACTCGCGCACCTGCACCGCACCCAGCGGCAGGGCCGCCCCAGCCACCTGCAGTGTCTGGCCCGACAAGCGTGCTGCGCTGGCCGCGCAGCCACGCGGCAGGCGCAGCGTGAGCCGGGTGCGTTGCGACAGCAAGGCCATGGCCCCGCCACCGGCCGACACGTTGAGGCGGTGCACGCCCGCACCGGGCACCGTGGCCAGCCAGGGCAGCGCCTGCGTCAAGGCGGCGGCCAGGGCATGGCGATGGTCACGCGCCAAGGCCAGGGTTTGCCCCTGCAGCAAAAAGGCCACGTCCACCACGGCCGCAGGGTTGTCGCTCATGGGGCTGCGGGTGGCGCGCTGGCCGTGTCGCTGGTGTGCGGTGGCACGGGCTGCGGGTTCGCGGCCCATGCCAGGAGCGCCTGGCCCCACTGCGCCGCAGTGACCGGGTCAATGTCGAAGACGGTGAAGCGGCTGCCCTCTCGAATGCGCGTGCGCAGCAGGCTCAACCCGCCGCCATCGAAGTCGATTTGCTGCAGTTCGATCTCTTGGCCGCCCAGCGGCGCGCGCAGCTTGGCAAGCGGTGTCAGGCGCGTCATGGGGAACCCTGCAAAAGCCGGCATTGAGCGCGCCCGTGTGGCGCACTGTCCATACCCGGTACGGGTGAGCGCCGGCTACGCCATTCGGGTAGTGGCGCCGCACCCCCAACGGTCTATCTTCCGCTACCCAAGCAGAGTGATAGCCGGCGGGCCCGCATGCCGCCACAGTTGCCCCCCATTGCAGGCTATCCGGCGCAGCCCGGAGCCACCCACCCGCATGGCTCGGGGCCGGCACCGCAAAGGCGCCAGCCCGTACCAGGAGACAAACCGCATGGCCAAGAAACAGCACGACACGCCGATGCTCGACGAGCTCGAGTCCGGCCCGTGGCCCAGCTTCGTCACCGGCCTCAAGAGGCTGGCGGCGGACAAGGACTACATGGTTGACTTGATGGGCCAGCTGGAGACCAGCTACCGCACCAAGAAGGGCTACTGGAAGGGTGGCACCGTGGGTGTGTTTGGCTACGGTGGTGGTGTCATTCCGCGCTTTACCGAATTGAAAGACGACAAGGGCGTGCCGGTGTTCCCCGACGCGGCCGAGTTCCACACGCTGCGCATACAGCCACCGGCCGGCATGCACTACAACACCGACGTGCTGCGCAAGATGTGCGACATCTGGGAAACACACGGCTCGGGCCTGATTGCCTTCCACGGGCAAAGCGGCGACATCATGTTCCAGGGCGCCAAGACCGACAAGGTGCAGGACGCCTTTGACGCGCTGAACGAACTGGGCTTTGACCTGGGCGGCGCGGGCCCGGCGGTGCGCACCAGCATGAGCTGCGTGGGGGCTGCGCGTTGCGAACAAAGCTGTTACGACGAAGCCAAG
>CAZUKT010000579.1:0-3052 GCA_964620975.1 uncultured Rubrivivax sp.
CACGATGGTGGCTTCCATGGTGGCGGGCACCACGGTGTTGCGCATCTGCTCCACACGGGCACGCGCCGCACTGGCCACGTCCACCGCGTTCTGGCCCGGTTTCTTGGTCACGGTGATGGTGACGGCCGGGTGGCCGGCGCTGCCTTCGTGCCCGGCAGGGGTGTACCAGACGTAGCGGCTGGCCTGTGCGGCACCGGCGCTGACTTCAGCCACCTCACGCAGGTACACCGGCTTGCCGTTGTGCACACCCACCACCAGGTCGCCCACCTCGTCGGCCGAGCGCAGGAATTCGCCGGTCTGCACGGCCAGCATGCCGGGGCCCTGGCTGTCCACCACGCTGCCCGAAGGCATGCCCTGGCTGGCGGCGGCCAGTGTCTGCTGCAGGCGCAGCACGTCCACACCGCGTTCACGCAGGCGCTGCGGTTGCAGGGCCACCTGCACCACGCGGCCGGGGCCGCCGATGGTGGCCACTTCACGCGTGCCAGGCACGGCCTTGAGCTCGCCTTCCATGGTGTGGGCCACGGTTTCCAGCTCGGCGGCGCTGCTGTCGTCCTTGCTCCACAGCGTCACGGCCAGCACCGGCACGTCGTCAATGCCCTTGGGCTTGACGATGGGGGTCAGCGTGCCCAGGTTGCGCGGCAGCCAGTCCTGGTTGGCGTTGAGCACGTCATACAGGCGCACCAATGCTTCGGTGCGCGGCACGCCTACCTTGAACTGCACCGTCAGCACCGCCAAACCGGGCCGCGCCACCGAGTAGGTGTGTTCGATGCCGGCGATCTGGCTCAGCACCTGCTCGGCAGGGCGGGCCACCATGGCTTGCACGTCGGCGCTGCTGGCCCCCGGGAAGGGGATCAGCACATTGGCCATGGTGACGTTGATCTGCGGCTCTTCTTCACGCGGCGTCACCAGCACGGCAAACAGGCCCAGCAGCAGCGCCACCAGGGCCAGCAGCGGCGTCAGCGCGTTGCTTTGGAAGGCGGCGGCCATGCGGCCGGAGACGCCCAGCGCCGGTGCGGCTTTGTCGCCCACGGCCGGTACGGTTTTGTCGCTCACGGCAGCGGCTTTCAGCGTGTGGCCGGCGCGGCGCCAGCCAGGCCGGCGCGCACAGCGTCGGCGGCGATGCGTTCACCGGCCTTGAGACCTGCCAGCACTTCCACGCCCGCACCCTGGCGGCTGCCCAGGCGCACGGCCTTCAGCACAAAGCGGCCTTCTTGTGCGGCGTAGACGGCCGTGAGCTCGCCCCTGTGCAGCACCGCCGTGCCGGGCACGACCAGGCGGGTCTGCGTGGCCGAGGCGGGTGATGTGGTGGATGCCACTGGGGCCACCGGCGTGGCCGCGCCAGCAAAACGCACCTGCACCGGCTGGCCGGGGGCCAGGCCGGCAACGGCGTCGGCGGGCAGGTTCAAGCGCCATTCCACGGTTTGCGACACGGCGTCGGTGCCGGGCCCTTCAGTGCGTGACGTGGGCACCACGCGGCGGCCGTCGGCAAGAATCACCTCCACCGCAGATGCACTGCGCGCCAGAGCCGAGCGTGACAGCGGCAGTTGCACCACGGCGCGCAGCTTGCCCGGTGCGTACAGCGTGGTGATGGGCCGGCCGGGCGTGGCCAGGTCACCGGCTTCCACGTGTGTGGCCAGCACCACGGCGTCAAAAGGTGCGGTGACGGCGGCAAAACTGCGTGCCAGCGCGGCCTGCGAGCGCCCGGCCTGCGCCTGGCGGTGCGCGGCTTGCGCGGCTTGCAATTGCGTGTCAGCCACGTCCACGGCCGCCTGGCTCACAAAGCCCTGGGTGCGCAGGTCGCGTGTGCGGGTGGCGTTTTGCTGGGCTTGCGCCACTGCGGCGGCAGCTTGCGCCACGCCGGCGTCGCCACCGGCCAGGCCGGCTTGCAGGTCACGGTCGTCAATGCGCGCCAGCAGCGCACCGGCCTTGACACGGTCGCCTGCCTTCACAGCCAGCTGCAACACATTGCCACCCACCTGGGCGGCCACCGTGCTTTGCTGCAGGGCCTGCAGCGTGCCTTCGATGTGCAGGCTGGCATTGGTGCTGCTGCCCCCAACCACCAGCGTGGGCACGGTCACGGGCGCCGTGCCTTCGGCGGCATGTGCCAGCGCAACCAGGCCCAGGGTGGCAGCGGCATAGGCTGCAAGGCGCGAAAAAGAGGTGTGTCTTGATACCATGGTGGGTATGCTATCACATACACCCATGGGTATCAAGGGGGTGTCAGCAGCCTGCGAAAGCTTGCGAAATCAAACAACCCCGCTGTGGCGGGGTTGGTCTAGGTGGTTTGTATGCCGGTGGGGTCCTAGAACGGTATGTCGTCGTCCATGTCGTCAAAGCCCGTGCTGGTCTTGGCTGCAGGTGCCGGCGCCGGGCGTGCGGCCGGGGCGCTGCGGGCCGGCGGCGCGCTGCGTGCGGGGGCACGGGATTCGCCCATGTCGTCGCCGCCACCACCACCACCACTGCCGCCTTCGCGGCCGCCGAGGAGCTGCATCTCGGTGGCGATGATGTCGGTGGCGTACTTTTCCACGCCGTCCTTGTCGGTGTACTTGCGCGTCTTCAGGCGGCCTTCCACGTACACCGACTTGCCCTTCTTGAGGTACTCAGCGGCGATCTCGGCCATGCGGTCGAAGAAGGTGATGCGGTGCCATTCGGTTTCTTCCTGGCGGTCGCCGCTGGTCTTGTCCTTCCACTGGCGGCTGGTGGCCACCGTGATGTTGCAGATGGCCGAGCCGCTGGGCAGGTAACGCACTTCGGGGTCTTTGCCGAGGTTGCCGACGATGATGACTTTGTTGACCGAGGCCATGGGCTGCTCCCGAAATGAGGGGCTGGGTTGAAAGGGGGTGCGGCCATTATCGCGCCCACCTCTGGCGCCGCATCGCCCCTTGGGGCCGGCTGGCGGGCCCCCGCTGGAGCGCCTGCCTTGGCGTGCCCTCTTCGGCGGGGCTGCCACCCGGGCGGCGCACGCGGCCCCTCGCGTAGCATCCCCTTCCACGATGTCTGCTGTGCTTGCCGAAACCCCTTCCTCGTCCGACTTGCTGCAGGTGCTGCACGG
>CAZUKT010000580.1:0-3052 GCA_964620975.1 uncultured Rubrivivax sp.
GACCTTTGCCGAAGGTTATGGCTTGACGGAAACCGCCGCGCCCAGCCACGCCAACCCGCCCGAGCGCGCCAAGCTGCAATGCCTTGGCATGCCCATCTTTGGCACCGACAGCCGCATCATCGACCCGCTGACGCTGCAGGAATTGCCGCAGGGCGAAGTGGGCGAAATCGTGACTTGCGGGCCCATGGTCTTCAAGGGTTACTGGGGGCATGAGGAGGCCACGCGTGCGGCCTTTGTGCAGATCGATGGCAAGCCGTTCTTCCGCACCGGCGACCTTGGCCGTGTGGACGAAGAAGGCTACTTCTTCATCACCGACAGGCTCAAGCGCATGATCAATGCCAGCGGCTTCAAGGTCTGGCCCAGCGAAGTGGAATTGCTGCTCTTCAAGTGCCCGCTGGTGCAGGAAGCCTGCGTCATTGCCACCCACGACGCCTACCGGGGCGAAACCGTCAAGGCCGTGGTGGTGCTCAGGGCTGAAGCACAGGGACACGCCAAGCCACAAGACATCATTGATTGGGCGCGCGAGCACATGGCCGTTTACAAGGCGCCCCGTGTGGTGGAGTTTGTGGACGCGCTGCCGCGCAGCGGCTCGGGCAAGGTGATGTGGCGGCACTTGCAGGAAAGCGAAAAGTCCGCACGCTGACTTTTTTGCGGCTGTTTGCAAGGCAGAGCATGGGCAAGCCTACGACCCGGCTCAGGCCCGACTCAGTCCCAACTCAGTCCCACTGCCCAACCTGCGCCAGCGCCCGTTGCAAGGCCCTTGCGTCGTTGCTGGCACGGTGGCGCGTCAGCCCCAGTGCCGCCAGCGCGTCACGGCGAGCCGCGTCCAGGCGCGACAGCGGCTCTTCGCCCAGCAGTGCATGCACCGACTCCAGCTTGAAGGCCGGTTGCATGCCGGCTTCTTCATACAGCGCCGCCAGCCAGGTGTAGTCGTGCGCCCAGCCGTCGCAGTACACGGTGTGGCCTGCCAGTTCGGCATTCAACCTGGTTGCCACATCGGGCGCGCAGCGGCCATGCGCTTGCAGCGCGGCGCGTGTGATGCCGTGCACCAGCGCGGCGCCGTCATCCCAATGGGTCCAGCCCGCAGCCGGCCGCACCAGCATGCACACCGCACGGCCGTCTGGCAGCACATAGCCCACCTCGATCGGATAGCTGTGGCGCCCGAAGCCCGAGGCTTCGATGTCGATCACACAGGGCAGGGCGCGGGGCTCGGGCATGGCCGCCATTGTGTTGTGTGCCGGCGCCAGCGCCCTGTGGGTGCCGCGCCGCCAGCACAATGTGGCCATGTCCGATGAGAGCCAGATCGTTGTGCCGCCTTCCTTTGTGGCCTTGTTTGTGCCGGCTGGCCGCAGCAAGCCCACCGCCGCACGCGAGCACATTGCCGCACGCCATGAATTTTGTGAAGACCTGGCCAGCATGCTGACCGACACCGCCGCCACCCAGCAGTGGCAACTGGGCGTGACCGAGGCCGACGTGCTGCAGCGTGTGCACCAGGGCCTGCGGGTGGACGCGGACCTGGTGAGCGCGGCAGAAGCGCAGTGGGTGCTGTGCCGCCTGGCCGAGTTGCTGAACTGGCCCATGCCCAGCTTTGACGCTGCGTCCGAAGGCGGCCACTTGACGCTGCCCCAAGCCGGCTCAACGCCATGACCGCGCGGGGCCGCTCGCCGGCGCTCACACCACAGCGCATTGCGCGCAGGGCGGTCCCGTGAGCTTGCCACCTGGCGCGGTGGAATCCACCGGCTTCCTGGCCCGCCGCTGGCGGGGCGAGGTGCGCTGGCCCACGCTGTTCTGGCGCGACATGCTGGCCGTGGGCACGCTGGTCAACGTGGTGGCCACCTTTGTGGCCCTGCTGCTGGTGTCACAGGGCGCGCCAGGCTGGGTGGCGGTGCTGGTGCACTTTGCGCCCATGCCCTACAACGCCTTGCTCTTTGGCGCCTTGTGGCGGCTGCCGCAGCGGCCGGTGCCGGTGGTGTTTGCCGGTGGCGCCTGGCTGGTGTTGATGACGGTGCTCTGAACGGCGCGCAGGCGCACTTCAGCCTGCAACGGCAGCCTTGCGGCCGTGTGGCCTGGGCACAGCCGCGCTGGCGGCTTCGGCACCAAACCAGCCTGGCGCCACCAGCGCGTCGCCCACGGTTTCAAATACCAGCCGGCGCGCTTCACGCACCGCTTGTGAATGGGAGCGGGCCTGGTTTTCGCACAGCGCCCAGGTCACGGCCAGGCCGCGCACCGGTGACCAGCTGATTTCATCGCCCAGCCGGTGCGCGTGCAGCGCACAGGCCGGCACCACGGTGTGGCCCACGCCGCGCCGCGCCAGGTCCAGGCACAGGGTCAGGGTGTCGGTTTCCACCGCCAGCTTGAAGGCCATGCCCTTGCGCGCCAAGGTGTGTTCCACCAGCGCACGCAGCACCTTGGGCCGGCCGGGCATGACCAGGCCCACGCCGTGCAGCCGCGACACGGGCGTGGGCTCGTCGTGCCGCAGGCCGGCCGCAGCGTTGCCCACCAGCACCAGCGGCTCGCGCACCAGGGCGGTCTGCCGGTAGCCGGCAGCCGGCGTGGTGGCAAAGGGCACGATGCACAGGTCCAGCAGGCCGGCAAACATGGCGTCGCGCAGCACGTGGCTCACGCCTTCGTGCACACGCAGCGCCACGCCTGGAAACTGCGCCCCCATGCGCCCCCATGCGCCCCCATGCGCACCACCAGCGGCACCGTGAACACGCTTTGCCACGAAGGCGGTATGCCCAGGCCAGATGGCCATCTGGCCCATCTGTTCCTTGAGCACCGCAAGCTGGCGCAGCAGCGGCCGGGCGCGGTCAGACAGCAGCTTGCCGTCGTCGGTGAGCACCACACCGCCCCGCGAGGGAGTGAACAGGCGCGTGCCCGTCTTGTGTTCCAGTGCGGCAATGTTCCGGTAGCTGCAGCGTCGCTGGCATCGGCCGACGGTGGCCTGCGGAATGTTTCTTTCTCTGCGCCTGGGAGGGCCTGAACTGCAAACGGCCTGGCCGCTTGGATTAATCATTCATTGAAGCACCCAAGCACTCAAGCACCAACAATA
>CAZUKT010000581.1:0-3021 GCA_964620975.1 uncultured Rubrivivax sp.
TTCGTCGGGTGTGCCGCCCCCTGCAGACGGCTGTTCGCCATAGCCATAGCCGTAGCCATAGCCATAGCCGTAGCCATAACCTGCACCGTAGCTGCCGCCTGCGTCGGGGCGGGCCTTGTTCAGGACCATCATCTTGACGGGGCAGGACTCGATCGCCGCAAGCGCCTGCTTCACCGTGCTTTGCAGCGTGCGGTCTGCATGCACCACCACCACGATCTGCCCCATGTGCGTGGCAAGTACACGCGACTCCGTGGTCAGCAGCAAGGGTGGCGAATCAAAGATGATGATGCGGTCCGGGTAGCGCGTGGCCATGTCCTGAAGCAAGTTGGTCATGGCGTCGCTGGCCAGCAACTCAGTCGCCTTCGGGTGTGGCGAGCCACTTGGCAAAAGTGTCAGCTTGTCAACATTGGTGCGCAGCAGCACGCTGGCCATGTCAGTCTTGCCTTCCAGCAGTTCCAGCAAACCTGGCCCCGATGGCAGGCCCAGCATGCGCAGCACCGAAGGCCGTGCCACGTCGGCATCCACCAGCATGACCGTGTGGTCCAACTCTGCCGCGATGCTCATGGCCAGATTGATCGAGGTAAAGCTCTTGCCTTCACCCGGCAAGGCACTGGTCACCATGATCAGGTTGCCGTGCGCGATAGCTGCCGCACCGCGGCCCACCGCGTTTGAAATCAATGGGCGCTTGATGACGCGATACTGGTCCGCCATGTGCGAGCGTGGTGCACTCGGCGTCACGATACCGGCGGCAGCCAGCGCCTCCATGTCCAAATCCACACGGCGCGATTGCGGCAAGGCGTCTCGGTCGGCCGCCGGCGGGTGCGCGCCTCGCTGCGCCGGCTGCATGACCACTGGAGACGCGGCTTGCTGTGGGCGCGACGAGGACGCCGCAGACATCTGTGCTGCGTGACCATCGGTCGTCTCGGGCAAGTCGGGTTCGGGCACGGTCACGCCGGCTTGCCGAAGTTGCTCCAGGCGCAGGGCTGCTTGCTCGATCAGGCTGCTCATGCGACTAGCCCCCGTAGCGGTTCATCAAGGTCATCGCGATCAAGCCAGCGACAAATAGGCCCACCAGGCCGCCTGACGCGGTGACAAACCGGTACAGGCTTGCCCGCTCGCGCCTGCGATCGAGGTCCGTGGTCAACATGGTCACGATGCCCAGCAAAGGCAAACCGGTCTTGGCCCGCATTTCGTCGGCGTCACCAAAGGTTGGGCGCAACTGGCTGGCAGCGAAGGCAAAAAAGAAACCCGCTGCCAGGCTTGCGGCCAGCACCAGCGGCAGCAGCAAAAGCCGGTTGGGCGACACTGGTTTGGGTGACACACGAGGCGGGTCGATGAGGCGGAATTCAGCCACGCCAGATGCCACGTCGAGTTCCCCTGACATCACCGCCGATTGCCGCCTGGCTACCAGATCTTCGTAGTTCTTTTTCGTGATTGCGTAATCGCGGTTGAGCTGAGCCGCTTCTGCCTCGACCTGAGGCGCGGTCTTCAACGACTCGCGAATTTGGGCATAGCGGCTCGAGTACTCGTCCACACGGGCCTTGATGGCAGCCACTTGCACTTCAGACGTGGCCAGCATGCGATTGAGTTCCTGCACGGCCAGACTCTCATTGGCTGAAACCGGCGATGTCGAGGCTGTGGCTGCCGCCACCGCAGCGCGTTTTTGGAGTTCAACGACTTCCTTGCGCCGAAGCTCTTCAAGGTCGGTCACCAGGCGACGCGTGTTTTGCACGTCGGGGTGCTGATCGGTGTAGCGTTGAAGCAGGCTGTCGAGGTTGCGCTTCTGGGCATCGATGCGTGCATCGATTTCCGGCGTGGACACCGCAATAGATGACTCCTTCAGCAGGTTCGGCAGCGCTGTGCTGGGACGTGTCCCACGTGCTTCGGCCAGTTGGGACTTGGCTGCATCCCTGGACTTCTCTGCCTCGCGAAGCTGAAGCCTCGCCGCCTCAAGCTGCGTCCCGATTTCGGCCATTCGTGTGGCCACATCCTTGCCCTCCGGGCCCTGCCGGTCGAGGTTGCGCAGACGGAACTCCTTCATGCGCGCCTCAGCCTCTTCAAGCTTGGCTTCAAAGGCCTTGATCTGTTCGGTCAGGAACGTCTTGGCTGAGTCGGTATCTTTGCGGCTGGCACCCAGGCCGGACTCCACAAAGATCGACACCATGGACTGCACCACACGCTTGGCCTTGTCTTGTTCCGGGTCACGGTAGGCCATTGAGTAAAGATTGACGCCCCCGGCGGTTCGAATCTCGATGCCCTTGGTCAGCCGCTCGACCAGGGATTCCTGGTCGTTCTTGGACTGGCTCTTCAAGTCGAGGTCGGCCATGCGGATGAGCTTTTCGATGTTGGGACGGCTGATCAGCGTGCGGCTAAGCATGTTGATCTGCTGCTCAACATTGGGCTGCACGGCCAAGCCTGTCATCAGCGGCTTGAGGATGGAGTCGGTGTCCACATAGATGCGCGCAGCGGCTTCGTACTGGTCAGGTATGCGCCAAAGCACCATCACGCCAATGGCAGCCACCACCCAGGCCACCACAACGGCCGGCCAGCGGAATTTCCACATCCCGCGGGCAGTGGCGATGATCTGTTGTGCTATTTCTTGCATGCGTGGATCGTTGACGATGCGCGACCACGAGCGTCAGGCCCGAGATCCAGAAACCCGCGCGTCAGCACGCTGAACGCGGGCGCTTGGAAAAATTCAGAAGAAGCTTTGCGGAATGATCAAGATGTCACCCGGCCGCATCTCTACATTGGCAGACACATCGCCCCGCTTGACCAGGTCCTTGATGCGCACGCCATACTGCTTGTTGCCCTCGGACCCTCGCAAGATGCTGGCACCGTTGCCGTCAGCAAAGTCGGTCAACCCGCCCACGGCAATCATCACGTCAAGCAAGGTCATCTTCTGCTTGTAGGGCAGGAACTGCGGCTTGGCTGCTTCGCCCACGACACGGATCTGCTCACTGTAGGGCCCCACAAAATTGGTGACGATGACGGTGACCACCGGATCCCGCACTAACTTAG
>CAZUKT010000582.1:0-275 GCA_964620975.1 uncultured Rubrivivax sp.
ACATCGGGCACCGCTTTTGCGGCCAGCGATTGAAAATATTGTGCGCTCCCGACCTCGCCTTGCCCATTTTCAGAGGCAACCACGCGGGCGTTGTTGCTCATGTTCTGCGCCTTGAACGGGGCGACTTTCAGCCCCTGGCGCGCGTAGTAACGGCACAGCGCCGTGGTCAGCCAGCTTTTGCCAGCGCCGCTGGTGGTGCCCAGCACCATGATGCAGCGGGCGTGCGGTAGATTGTTTGCACTCATTCAGTGTTGGTGGTCCGATAGTCGCTGTAA
>CAZUKT010000582.1:285-3021 GCA_964620975.1 uncultured Rubrivivax sp.
TTTGCCAGCGCCGCTGGTGGTGCCGAGCACCATTACACATTGAGCGGACATGGATGTGTCTCCTTGAGGAAGGTGATCCTAAAGACGCGGCAGCACAACCCACTGCTCAGCCACGGAGTGAATTGCCAGCCGCCCGCCAAACACGGCTTCGACGGCAGCATGCGTATCCGGGTGGTGCGCAGCGCCGTGGTGCAGCACGCGCCCTTCGTCCATGACGACTACGGCATCAGCATGCAGCGCCATGGATACCTCGTGCAATACGCTGACCACGGTCACACCCTGTTCTACCAGCCCACGCACGATGCCCAGCCAGTCGGCCTGATGGGGCGGATCCAGATTGGCCAACGGTTCGTCCATCAGCAATACCTGCGCCTGCACGGCCAGCGCACGGGCCAGCAGTACACGTTGACGCTCGCCGCCGGACAGTTGCCCCAGCGCGCGTGCTCGCCATTCCCAGGCATGGGTAGCGCGCAGCGCACGCTCCACTGCCGCATGGTCGGCGGCGCTGGGGGACGACAGCCAGGGCTGATGCGGCAGACGCCCCAACATGGCCACGTCGAACACGGTCAAGTCATCGGCGCTGGACTCGTTCTGACCCATCCAGGCCAGTTGCTGAGCCCGCTGACGACCCTGCAAAGTGGTTAGCGGCTGGCCCAGCAGTGTGACCGTGCCAGTGTGAGGAATGAGTCCGGACAGCACTTTGAGCAGCGTCGATTTGCCGGCGCCGTTGGGACCGACAATGCTGGTCCAACGGCCCCTTTCCAGAGCCAGGTCCAGGCCATGTAGTATTTCGGTATTTCCGAGGCTGGCCCTTATGGAATGGGCGTTAATAGCTACCGAATTCATAGCAAACCCCTGGCCGTGACGCGCCGGTGCATCAGCCACAGCAGGTAGCCGCCGCCCAGTACCGCGGTGAGCACGCCCACCGGCAGCTCCTGTGGCGCAATCACCCAGCGGGCCAGAATGTCGGCGGCCATCAACAGGGCGCCGCCCATCAGGCTGCTGAGCAGGATCAGGCGGCCGTGGCTGGTCTTGACCACCGAGCGCACCAGGTGCGGCGCGGCCAGGCCAACAAAGGCCACCAGTCCGGTCTGGGCCACGGCGGTGCCAGTGGCCAGCGCCAAAACGGCCACCAGGCCACGGCGCAGGCGCGCCAGCGGCAGCCCCAAACTGGCGGCGGTGGCCTCACCCAGCGCCAGACCGTCCAGCACCGGGCTCAAGGCCCAGGCCGCAGCCATACACAGCAGCCAGGTGCCCAGCATGATGCTGCAGGCGGTCCAGCCCACATAGCCGGTACTGCCCAGCATGAAAGACTGCATGGACTGCAAAAAGTCAGGCCGGGCCAGCATGATGAGTTCCTTGGCCGCACCCAGCACCACGCCAACGATGACGCCTGCCAGTAGCAGGCGCAGTGTGTGCTGCACACCTTTGGCCAGCATCAGAGTTAGCAGCACCCCAGCCACCGCACCGGCAAAGGCACCGGCCGTCAGGCCCAGGCGCATCAGCCACTGCGTGGCGAACGGCGACACGCCAAACAGCACCAGGCTAAGCGCCACACCCAGCGAGGCACCGGAGGCACTGCCCAGCAAATAAGGGTCTGCCAGCGGGTTGCGAAACAGCCCCTGCGCCACCGCGCCGGCCAGACCCAGCAAAGCTCCGGCCACCCAGGCTCCCAGGGTACGCGGCAGGCGGATATCCAAAAGAATTTGCAGTGCCACCGGATCATCCGCCGCGTGCAGCACGCTTTGAAAACCCGTGCTGCCCACGCCCACGCCCACGACCACAAGCGCCGCGGCAATCAGCAGCAGCACCCAGGCAATGGCGCCGGCGCGCTGGTTCATCATGGTGTAGGTGCCTTGTCAGCAATGCAGCGCGCCATCAGCCGCGCACCGTCTGCCATGCGCGGCCCCGCACGCACCAGCATGTCCGCTTGCTCTGGCGTGAACCGGCAAATGCGCTGATCGCGTAGCGCGCGCATGCCGCTCCAGCCGGGACGCTGCTCCATTCCGATGTAGTTGATGTCGCCAACCATGATCAGGTCAGGGTTGGCTCGCACCACAAACTCGGGGTTCAACTTTGGAAATGGCCCCAGGCTGGCCGGCACGATATTCTTCACACCCAGGCGGGTCAGCGTCTCACCGATAAAAGACGATTCGCCCGCTGCGTAAGGGCCACTGCTCGCCTCGAAATAAACACGCGTTTTCATGACGGCAGCCGGCAAAGACTGCGCTGCGGCAGACACACCCGCGTCAATCACCCGCCACACACGCTGGGCATCATTCACTCCCAACAACGTGCCCACTTTTTCCAGCACGCGACGCACGTCGGCATGGGTCTTGGGCTCCAGTGCCACCACCTTGATACCCAGGGCCTGCAGCCGCTCACTCGCCCGCGAGCTGACCGCAATCAACACTACATCGGGCTTGAGAGCGACCACCGCCTCGATGCTCGGATCCAGCCCACCACCGACCTGGGGCAGGGCGCGGGCACTGACCGGAAAGTTGGAATAGCGGTCCACGCCGACCAGCCGCTGGCACTGGTCCAGCGCGCAGACCATTTCCGTCAAAGAGGGCAGAAGGCTGACGATACGTTGCGGCGGTTGCGCCAATGTGATGGTGACACCACGGTCATCCGTGAGCTGCACAGCGAGGGCATTTTCGACGGGCGCGAGGCACACCACCCCTATCGTCATGAGGGCAACCAGGCCCGGCGAAATACACTTGAATAGGTAATTCA
>CAZUKT010000583.1:0-257 GCA_964620975.1 uncultured Rubrivivax sp.
TTTTTGGCCGCAGTGTGGGCGGCGCTTTGGCAGCGGGCAATGTGTGCGTGGTCAAGCCGTCGGAAGATGCCTGTCTGTCTCTCTTGCGCGTGGCACAACTCGCGGCGGACGCGGGCTTTCCCGCGGGCGCCATCAACATCGTCACCGGCTATGGCCACGAAGTGGGCGACGCACTGGCACGCCACAGCGGCATTGCCCACATCAGTTTCACCGGAAGCCCGCGCATCGGCACGTTGATCCAGCAGGTGGCCGCCGAG
>CAZUKT010000583.1:267-2994 GCA_964620975.1 uncultured Rubrivivax sp.
TCCCTACCAGAACGGCTACAGCGTGCTTACCTGGCGCGAGCCACATGGTGTGACCGGCCACATCATCCCGTGGAACTACCCCATGCAGATTTTTGGCCGCAGTGTGGGCGGCGCTTTGGCAGCGGGCAATGTGTGCGTGGTCAAACCGTCGGAAGATGCCTGCCTGTCACTCCTGCGCGTGGCGCAGCTCGCGGCGGACGCGGGCTTTCCCGCGGGCGCCATCAACATCGTCACCGGCTACGGCCACGAGGTGGGCGACGCACTGGCTCGCCACCCCGGCATTGCCCACATCAGCTTCACCGGTAGCCCGCGCATCGGCACGTTGATACAGCAGGTGGCCGCCGAGCGCCACTGCCCGGTCACGCTGGAGCTGGGCGGCAAGAGCCCGCAAATCGTCTTTGCCGATGCCGATCTGGACGCCGCCCTGTCGACCATCATCAACGCCATTGTGCAAAACGCGGGGCAGACCTGCTCGGCCGGGTCACGCCTGTTGGTGGATTCGCTGATTTACGAGCCGCTGCTGGAGCGCATGGGGCAGTCGTTTGAAAAACTGCGTGTCGGCCCTGCCGCCATGGACCTCGATGTGGGCCCGCTGATCCGCCAAAGCCAGCAACAGCGTGTGTGGGATTTCCTGAGTGATGCCCAGGTGGCAAACATCCCCATGGTGGCCCAAGGCCAGGTGGTGGAGTCGGCCCCGCAGGGCGGCTACTACCAGGCGCCCACGCTGTTGCGTGATGTGCCGGTCAATCACCGCCTGGCGCAGGAAGAAGTATTTGGCCCCGTGCTGTGCGCCATGCGATTTGAAGATGAAGACCAGGCCGTGGAGCTGGCCAATGCCACGCAGTTTGGTCTGGTGGCCGGGGTATGGACGCGTGACGGCGCGCGCCAGTTCCGCATGGCCAAACGCATCAAGAGCGGGCAGGTGTTCATCAACAACTATGGCGCGGGTGGTGGTGTGGAGCTGCCGTTTGGCGGCGTCAAATCATCCGGCCACGGGCGCGAAAAAGGCTTTGAGGCACTGTACGGCTTCACCACTTTAAAGACCGTGGCATTCAAGCACGATTGAAGCCGCCCAGCATTCAACCAGTCACAACATCTGAGGAGTATTTCATGCGGGTCAAAAACAAGTCCATCATCGTCACCGGATCGGGCAGCGGCATCGGCGAAGGCATTGCAAAACGCCTGGCCGCCGAAGGTGCCAAAGTGATCGTCAATGACATCGATACCGCCAAGGGCGAAAAGGTGGTGGCCGACATCGTCCAGGCTGGCGGCATCGCATCCTTCTTTGCCGCCGACGTCACCAAAACCGCTGACGTGAAGGCGCTGGTGGATGCCGCGGTGCAGCGCCACGGCGGACTCGATGTCATGGTCAACAACGCGGGATGGACCCACCTGAACCAGGGTGCACTCAACGTCAGCGAAGAAGATTTCGACAAGTGCTACGCGGTCAACGTCAAGAGCATCTACCTCGCAACCATCCACGCAACACCGGTGTTTCGTGCCCAGGGAGGTGGCAGCTTCATCAACATTGCCTCCACTGCAGGGGTGCGTCCGCGCCCGGGCCTGACCTGGTACAACGGCTCCAAGGGCGCGGTGATCACCACATCAAAGTCGCTGGCCGCGGAACTCGGGCCCGACAACATCCGCGTGAACTGCATCAACCCCGTGTTCAACCCGGATACCGCCTTGTCTACCCAGTTTGCGGGTGGCTCGGTGACGGGTGCCGAGGGCGAGGCGCGCCGGGCCAAGTTCGTGTCCACCATTCCGCTGGGGCGCTTTTCCACCGCACTGGACGTGGCCAACGCCGCCCTCTATCTGGCCAGTGACGAGGCCGCGTTCATCAGCGGCGTATGCATTGAGGTGGACGGCGCGCGCTGCGTGTAGTCAGCTGCCCGGTTTGGTGGCCTTGCGCGCTTCCATCTCACGAATCAGCGCGCGCGCCTCGTCACCTTCGGGAATCGGCCGCCCGCTGTCGCGCCATTCCACAGCCGATTTGAAACCCGCTTCCTGCGCATGGCGGCGAAACCACACGCCCTCGGGGTTGTGGCGGGTGATGCCATCAAACACAGTAGCCATTTGCTGTGCCTGCTCCAGACCGGTGGTGAGCATGATCTGGTTCACGACCATCTTGTGCATTGCCAGATGGCTTGATGGCACGCTGGCTATGCGTGTTGCAAGTTTGAATGTGATTGCATCGAGCTGATCTGCCGGCACGGCCTCGTTGGCCAGGCCCCATTCGGCGGCGGTGCGTCCGTCAATGGTGTCACCGGTAAACATCATTTGCTTGGCACGTGTGGGGCCCAGGCGATGGGTCCACATGGCGGTGGTGGGGCAGCCCCACACACGGGTGGGCATGTAGCCAATGCGCGCGTCGTCTGCCATCACCAGCAGGTCGCAGCACAGCGCGATGTCGCTGCCGCCGGCAACCGCCGCGCCATGCACCTTGGCGATGGTGGGCTTGGCACTGCGCCACAGGGTCATGAAATCTTCGGTATTGCGCTTCATGTAGGCGTAGTCCACCATGGGGTCCCACGGCGCGCGCTCCTGCTGGCAGGGGTGGTCGATCTCGCCTTCACCAAACTGGCTCAGGTCGTAGCCGCCACAAAACCCCTTGCCCGCGCCCTCCACCACGATCACATGGATGCCCGGCTCCGCGTTGGCCCACTCCACTGCTGCCCGGATTTCACGCGGCGTGGCATCGTCAATTGCGTTGTAGCGCTCGGGCCG
>CAZUKT010000584.1:0-2985 GCA_964620975.1 uncultured Rubrivivax sp.
GGGTGCGATATGGCGGCACGAGCGGGCATGTTGGATTGACTCTCACACTCTCAGCAGTTGCATGACGAGGGTTCAAGCTCGCAGGCTTGCCCCTCGCAGCAGTTTGAAGTCAGGAAGGTGAGCAAGGCGTTCATGCGGGCGAAAGTCGCCCGGTAGATGAGGTTTCGGCCATCGCGCGTTTGGGACACCAGGCCGGCGGACATCAGCTCCTTCAAATGGAAGGACAGCGTCGCCGGTGGCAGGACAAGCTGCTCGCAGATGCGGCCGGGCGTCATGCCGGCTTGCCCTGCAACAACGAGGGCGCGAAATGCCCGCAGGCGGTGGGGTTGTGCAAGTGCGCCCAGCGCACGCACGGCATCTATGTCTTCCATGCTTCCATTCTTGTCGAACACTGTGACGGACTCATGACAGGCAGCACCGTGCTCTCACGCTCTCAGGCCAAGAGCGTGGGCGGCGGCCCCATCATCAGCCCGGGCCATGGCAACAGCCGATGGCTTGCCATCAGCGTGCTACCGACCCATCGAGTGGTGGCGTGCAGCCAGGTGTTGACCGTGTCAGGCCCGCCGCGTGCTGACCGGCGCATGGATCACGCCAATGCTCAGCCACACCGCCAGGCTGAAGTACAGGCTCATCCAGGTGACCTCGGACTTCCAGTCGTCCCAGTGGTGCGACACCACCCAACGTGTGGACGCGTCGATCACGCCCTGTGCCACGCTGAGGTAAGGCCGGCCCAGGGCTTCGTCCTGCACCCAGCGCGCCCAGTACATGGGCACGTCCACGCTGAACATGAAAGCCACGTAGGCAAAGCCGGCGGCGCTGCACAGCAGCAGCAAAGGCCGCACGTTGCGTGGGCAACGCGGCAGCAAGGTGGCCAGGCTCAGGGCCACGCCGGCTGCGCACAGGCCCCAGATGGACTCTTCCAGCACATGGCCGAAGTTGGACGTGGTGAGCACGGCGTGCCAAGAGCAAAACTCGGCGAGCACGATCAAGGGCACCAGCGCCACCGCCACGCGTCGCGCCAGGCGGCTGTCAGCCCACTGGGCGGCACCCCACAGCAGCAGCGCCCACTGCGCCGCAAAACAGAGTTCGGCCACTGTGGCCACCGAGCGCCCGACGATCACACTGGACGCCCAGGTGTCAAACAGGCACAGCCGCTGCACGTCAAACACCGGCAGGGCCGACCGGTAGGCGCAGCCCAGCACGTAGCCGGCTGACAGCAGCAACTGCCAGCGCCTGAAGGCCAGGGCCTCGGGGTGCAAGCCGGCCTGCCCACGCCGCACCACGGCGGCAGACCACATCCAGGCCAGCACGTTGACGGTGCTCACGGCACACAGGCCGGCCCACCAGGTGAGGGTGTCGTTGCTCATTGTTGGGGGACTCCGTGCTTGTGGGTGCAGCGCCAGCCGCGCCCGGGCACCGCCGCAAGCTTGCCCTGGAAACGGTGCAAACAGTTTATACGGTTTATACGGTTCGCAAATTGAATCCGCGTAGTGCCAAGCAATGCCAGCAATGCCAAGCAATGCCAGGGGACGGCAGGGGCCGCCAGGTGGTTGCAAGTGGCGGTGCGCCAGGCAGGCCAGCAGGCGCTGCCTGCGGTCGTGCTTCAAGCGTGTTCTTGCATGCGCCGAATGGCACTGCAACGCGCCAGAAAAGTGAGCCATACGGACCATGCCGTGGCACCTGCGGGTCACACGCGGTGCCTAAGCTGCCCCGCATGAAACTCCGTAGCCGCCTGGGTGTGTGGATGTGCCTGGCCGGGCTGTGGCCGGCGCATGCGCTGGCACTGGGGCCGGGCGACATCATGTTCACGGCCTTCAATGCCGACGAAGACGGTTGGTCGATCGTTGCGCTGGTGGACTTGGCGCCCGAGACACGCATCCACTTCAGCGACAACAACTACACCGGTGGCGTGTTTGCGTCGGGTGAAGGCTACCTGCGCTGGACCGTGGGTGCCGACAAGGTGGCAGCCGGCACGGTGGTGCGTTTCAGTGCCATCGACAGCGCCCTGAGCCTGGGCGTGTCGCAGGGCCTGCTGGAGCGGCTGCAGGTGGCCGGCAGCACGGCGCCCAACCTCAGCCAGACGGCCGACACGCTGTACGCCTATCTGGCGACCGATCCGACGCGGCCGCAGGTCTTCTTGGCTGCCGTGTCCAACGGCGGCTTGCTTGCTGCGGTGGGCTCGATTGCCGACACCGGCCTGGCCGCTGCCGCCACGGCAGTGAGTCTGCCGCTGGGTGTGGACTACGCCGAATTTGGTGGCGCGCGCGATGTGCCTACAGCAGCGCAGCCGCTGCAGCAGTTGCTGGGCGCCGCCGCCGCGTGGACGGCCCAGGACGCGGGCGTGTTCGTGGGCGTGGCGCCCTCGGTGCAGCCCTTTGACGTGACACCCGTGCCCGAACCTGCCGCGTGGTGGCTGGCGGCGGCGGGCGCGGCTGTGTTGCGCCTGTGGCGTGGTCAGCGACTTGTTCAGACACCGGGCCCGCGGGGCCGGCAGCCACGACTTTTTCTTTGATTCACTTGGGGAGCGAATTCATGCAGATGACAAAACTGGCCGCTTTGGCGGCTTGCTTGGTGGCGGGCGCGATGCCGGCGCAGGCATTTACGAAGTTCACCAGCACCACCACGGGCAGTTCGGTGGCCTTTGTGGCCTTGGACGTGATAGGGGACCCCGCATCCATCCTCATCGACCTGGGGTTCTTGCTTCAGGACTTTGACACTCTGGACCGGGTGGGACAACCCGGCATGGGCGCATTGGTTGCTCCTGGCACCTCGGTGGTCTGGAACTTCAATACCAACGCCGTGCTTGTCAACGGCGTGCCGCAGGGGGGCACATTTGCCTATAGCGACCAGTTTGCGCAGTTCGCGGCCTTGGCCCAACAGACCGAGACCAAATTCGGCATCGTTGCAGGCATGACGGGTTCGGCGGCCAATTTCCTGACCTCCGGCCTGCCCAGCACCGGTGATGCCGTCTTCCTCTACGATAGT
>CAZUKT010000585.1:0-2553 GCA_964620975.1 uncultured Rubrivivax sp.
CTGCTGCGCAGGCGCGCCAACACCTCTGCAGCGCGGCGCGCTTGAGCTACGGCCTGATCCATGGCCTTCAAGGCAGTGGGCAGCTCGGGTGGTTGGTCGTGTAGCAGGCGTTTGGCGGCCTGCGTGTTGGCCAGAATGGCCGTGAGCGGCTGGTTGAGTTCATGCGCCATGCCGGCGGCCAGCTCGCCCAAGGTGTTCAGGCGGGCCACTTGCCCCACCCGCAACAGTTCCTCAGCGCGACGCCGTCCGCTGCGCTGGCCCTGCCAGGCCGACCAGGCTGCACCGGCGCCTGCCACCCCGGCGACCCACAGCGCCATCAGCGCCCAGGGCAGCTCAACCCAAAGCACCTGGCGGATGGCCACCACATCAAATGGCTGGCTGGCGCTGGCCAGATGCTTGTGAAATTCAAAACGCCAGCCAGCCTCATCCATGCGCCCCGGCTGCACCACAAAGGTCTGCCCGGCGTGCTCCAGTGTCACGCGCACCGGGCTGGTTTGTACCGGCATGGACCAGTCGCTCCAGGGCACGCTGGCGTGCACGTCGATCAGCAAAGCGAAGCTGGCGGGCTGCCCGGCCAGCACCAACTGGTAGCGGGCGCGCTCTGCGGATAAATCGAGGTTGGCCAGCACGGCCTCCCGGTTTTGACGCGACGCCTGCTCGGCGGCTTCCAAACCTGTGCCCACCCAGGCACCACCAGGGTCACGCCGCAGTACACCCAATATTTGCGGGTAGACGGACGATAGGCGCTGCTCGGCCGAATCCGAGCTGCCGGATGGTGAGTTGGGTTGCAACAGGGCCAGCGTGGCCAGCACCGCATCGTGCTGCACGGCGCGCTGGCTCAGCAGGCGGTGACTGATGCGGGCGTCGGTCTCAAAGGCATCACGCAGTTGGGCCAGCTCCAGACGAGCCAGCAGCACACAGCCGATGGCCGACAGCCCCAGCCACACCACAAGGCGCGCGCCGTAGCGCTGGAGCAGAAGGGGCATGGGAGAAAACCGCACGCGCCTGAATGCGCGTCAGCGTGCGGCTGCGCGCTGCTCGGACCTTGCCAGCGTCCACAAGAGGCCGATACCCACCGACGTGCCGGTGGTCTGCTGGAACAAGGGGCTGGCCTTGTTGGCCGCGCCCTCCATCAGTTCCTGGCGCACAAAGCCAAACACGCGTACATCGGGCGTCAGGCTCTTTGACAGGCTGACACCCAGCCGGGTGGTGATCAACCCGGCCTGCGCGTCATACGTGGGGCGGGCGGCGGTGGCATACTGCGCGGACACACCATAGAAATAGTGGTTGAGGTCCTTGTCGCCAAACACCAGACTGGCCGTGGCGCCAAGACTCCAGCCCGCGCCCACATCGCGCACTTCCAGCCCCAGCTCGGGCTCAAATGCATAGCCCTGCTGGCGCACACCGTTGTTGAACTCCAGAACCGCACGCAGCGGCAGCTCCAGCCGAACGCGACTGCCGGGCGAGGGGCGTGCCAACGTGAACTTGACGCGCGGACCAAACTCCACCAGCGTTCCCAGGTCGCTCATGCCCTTGCGCGCCGTGAGGTCATCCGACGTGGCGGGCAGCGATGCAGCAAAGCCCAGGTCCAGTTCGGCGTCGTCGCTGCTGAAAAGCCGCGCGCCAATGTCGCCGCGCTCTGCGCGGAACACCTCGCCCCGGTACACAAAGATGGGCAACAACAGCGTGCGCGAAGCACGGTCTGCCGAGCCCGGATAGGCCGGCGTGGTAGCGGTGCCGGCAAATGCGCCCAGTTCCCACAGGGGCAATGGCGGCATCTGTGCCTGTGCCAAGGCTGATACGCCCAGCGCCAGGAAACCCGTGGCGGCGAACCGTGCAAAAAGTCTATTCATTGTCAATTCCATGCGTTGATAAAGCTGCGCACGACTGTAACGCGGCTGGCTGAAACGCGCTGAGGCTGGCCTTGTAAGGCTGCTACAACTGGCGCCACATGTGCACCTTGGACACAAACTGCGACCCCACCGCCACGGCATAGGGCTCCACGCCAAATTCGACGAAACCATTGCGCGCATAGAGCGCTTGCGCCTGGGCATTGCCTTGGGTAACAGTCAGTTGCACCACGCGCACACCGGGCCTGGTGCGGGCAAAGTCCAGCGCTGCGGCAACCAGCTGTTGCCCCAGCCCCAGACGGCGTTGTGCTGTGGATACCACCATGCCGAACAACAACGCCTTGTGGCGCGCCTTTTCACGCAAATCAAACGACAACCCCACTGCCCCGACCAATGCACCGTCACAAAACGCGCCAAACACCACGTCTTTGGCATCGACTTCGGTGCTGAGCCGAGCCTCCCACCACAGCAACGGCAGGCCTTCGCGCTCCGCCACGCTGGAGGTGAAGGCGTCCGGGTGAAGGGCATAGGCTTGGAGCATCAGGGCGCGGTACTCTGGTGCATGCTTGGGCTCAAGGCGCATTGTTTGACACATGACCACGGTGCTTTCTCCTTGCCGAATGTCGATTGCGAACCATCGTACCCGCAGGCGTGCTTCGCTCTCCGGGGAAACAGGCCTGCGCCCGGTAAAATCGTGGGCTCT
>CAZUKT010000585.1:2563-2982 GCA_964620975.1 uncultured Rubrivivax sp.
CCATGACCGACACCGCATCCACCTCTTCAGCAACACCCATACAGCCCGGCCTGCAATCCCTGTCCAAGTCCTTCGAGCCCGCTGCGCTGGAAGCCCATTGGGGACCCGAGTGGGAAAAGAGGGGTTATGGCGTGGCCGGTTACCGCGGCACGCAGGCGCCCCAGGCTGGTCAGCCCGCTTTTTGCATCCAGTTGCCACCACCCAATGTGACCGGCACACTGCACATGGGTCACGCCTTCAACCAGACCATCATGGACAGCCTGACGCGTTACCACCGCATGCTGGGTGCCAACACCGCCTGGATTCCGGGCACTGATCACGCCGGCATTGCGACGCAAATCGTCGTGGAGCGGCAGTTGCAGGACCAGAAGGTGAGCCGCCACGACCTGGGGCGCAAGGCCTTCGTCGAAAAAGTGTGG
>CAZUKT010000586.1:0-1675 GCA_964620975.1 uncultured Rubrivivax sp.
GCCGCCGCTGCGCCGCGTGCGGGCGCTGTCGGGGCGATAAAAGGCCTGCGCCAGCAAAGGCAGTTGGTCTGCAGGCACACCAGGCCCGAAGTCGCGCACACCCAGGGCCAGGCGGCCGTCGGCCTCGCGCCGTGCAAACACCGTGACGGGCGCGTCGCCCCCAGCCCCGTGGCGCAAGGCGTTTTCCAACAGGTTGCGCAACAACAGGCGCAGCCGCATCGGGTCGGCCTGCACCGGCGCGCCGAGTGCGCCCACGTCAATGCGCACGGCCGGTGCGCCGGGCAACGCGGCCACTGCGTCGTGCACCAGGGCCGCCAGGTCCACCGGCTCGGCTTGCAGCGCGCCATGGCCCTGGGCCAGGCGTTCACTTTCCAGCAAGCTGGTAATGAGCTCGCGCATCTCGCCCAGGTCGCGCAACAAGGCGCTGCGCTCGGGGCCGTCGTCCAGCAGTTCCACGTTCACGCAGGCCCGTGTCAGCGGGCTGCGCAACTCGTGGATCATGGCCAGCAGCAACGCACGCTTGGCGTCGAGCATGCCGTGCAGGCTCTGCGCCATGGTGTTGATGCGCACGGCCAACTCACCGAGTTCGTCGTCGCGGCGCACCGCAATCGGCGTGTCGAAACGCCCCTGGCCAAAGGCCAACACGCCCGCGCCGATGTCCTCCAAGGGGCGCAGCTGCCGGCGCACTGCCGCGTAGGCCACCGCCGTCAGCGCCAGCAGGGCCGCCAGCGTGAGCCAGCCAAAGACACGCGGCCGGCTGGCGTCGGGTGCTGCAGCCAGGCCGAAGTGGATGCGGTGGCCGTCGGCGGTGCTGCGCGCCAGGCCGAAGTCGTGCTCGGGTGCGCCCGGGTCCAGCCGGCGCAGGGGCCGGCGCGGGTGGCTTTCAAACTGCACCAGCGGGCCTTCGATGCGCACCGTGATGGGCAGCCGCTGCGTCAGGGCCAGGGCGCGCTCTGCGCTGGGCGGGGTGCCGATCTCGGCCGCCAGGCGGTCCACGTAGTCGGCCACCATGGGCTTGGCATAAGCCTGCCAGCCGGTCTGCAGCAGGCGCTGCGTGCCCACCAGGAACACGCCCGTGGTGCCCAGGGCCAACAGCAGGAAGAGCAACACCAGCCGCGCCTGGATGCTGTGCCGCCAGCGCCGCAGTGCCTGCGGCCGGTGCCAGCGGCTCACACCCGCACCCCGGCAAACAGGTAGCCGGCGTTGCGCAGGGTGTGGATGGCGTCCAGCGGCTCCAGCTTCTTGCGCAGCCGGCTGACGAGGATGTCCACCGCGCGGCTGTGGATGTCCTGCCCCGGCTGGCCGCGCAGGCGGGCCAGGATGTCGTCGCGGTGGTAGACCTTGCCCGGCGTGCTGGCCAGCAGCACCAGCAGTTCGAATTCGGTGCTGGTCAGCTCCACCGCCTGGCCGTGGCGGTGCACGCTGCGGCGGTCGAGATCGACTTCCAGCCCCTCAAAACGCAGTGCACCTGCGGACACGGAGGCCGCGGTGCCGGGCTGCTGCAACACCGCCACCGGCGCCACGCGCCGCAGCACGGTCTGGATGCGGGCCAGCAATTCGCGCGGCTCGAAGGGCTTGGGCAGGTAGTCGTCGGCGCCCAGTTCAAGCCCCACCACACGGTCCATCACGTCGCCGCGTGCGGTGAGCATCACGATGGGCAGCGTGGCGAGGTCGC
>CAZUKT010000586.1:1685-2979 GCA_964620975.1 uncultured Rubrivivax sp.
GCCGTCCATCTCGGGCAGCATCACGTCCAGGATGGCGGCGTCAAAACCACCGCCCTGCAGCAGCGCCAGGCCCGCGCTGGGTGTGGTGGCGTGCTGCATGTCCAGGCCGTGGCGCTTGAAGAAGGCCGCCAGGGGCGGGCCCAGGTGCTCGTCGTCGTCAATCAGCAGCAGGCGGCGCATGGGCGGCATTGTGGTGGCAAGCCTGCGCCGCCCACTCAGCGCCGCAACTCAGCCGCGATGCCCGCGCTTGTCCATGTAACTGCGCAGCTTGGCCTGTTGTTCGGGCTTGAGGCTGTCGTAAAAGTCAGCCAGCGCGGCCACCACGGCGGGCGACTGCGTTTGCACCGCGCCCACCTTGCCTTCGATCAACGCTGCCGCCTTGGCGCGGTCAAACGTGGCGCCGCTGACCAGCGCCTGCAGGTCGGCGCGGGGGTCGGCCGTGTTGCCGATGAAGGACTTGCGCTGCGCCTGCATCTGGTCGGCCAGCACGGCCAGCTTGGCCTTTTGGGCTTCGTCCAGGTCCAGCTTGCTGGCGGCGCGGTCTACCAGGCGGGTTTTCATTTGCGCCATGTCGGCGTCGCTCATGGCGTGCCAGCCGTGGCGGTGCACGCCGTGGCTGCAAGCGGCCAGGCCGCCCAGCAGGGCGCCGGTGGCAAAAAGGCCGAAGAGGGTGCGCTTGATCCAGGTCTTCATGGTCATGTTTCCTTGGGGTGGTTGGCCCTGTGTCAGGGCCGGGGTTGAACATGTGCCTATGGTCTGGCGCCGTGGCCGTGATGTCCTTTCACGCCGGTATCGCTGCGTAACGTTTTTTGTCGTCGCTTTTTGGCGCGGCACGCGGCAGTGGAACAATCCACCGCAACCCTTTCCACCCACCCGCATGCAGGAGAAAACATGAGCCTCAAAGGCAAGACCGCACTCGTCACCGGCTCCACCAGCGGCATTGGCCTGGGCGTGGCCATGAGCCTGGCGCGCCAGGGCGTCAACATCGTGCTCAACGGCTTTGGCGACATGGCCGGCCCCAAGGCCGCCGTAGAAGCGCTGGGCGTGAAGACGGCCTACCACGGCGCCGACATGAGCAAACCCGCCGAGATCGAAGCCATGATGGCCTTTGCCGTGGACACCTTTGGCGGCGTGGACGTGCTCGTCAACAACGCCGGCATCCAGCATGTGGCCAACGTGGAAGACTTCCCCGTTGACCGCTGGGACGCCATCATCGCCATCAACCTGAGCAGCGCCTTCCACACCAGCCGCCTGGCGCTGCCGGGCATGAAGGCGCGCAACTGGGGCCGCATCA
>CAZUKT010000587.1:0-2963 GCA_964620975.1 uncultured Rubrivivax sp.
GCCCAGGCCCACATGCACGCTGAAGGCGTCTTCGGGCACCGCGCCGGCCAGGCCGCCGCGCTTCCAGATGCCGGTGAGGAAGTTGCCGAGCATGGCCTTGAGGCTCACCCAGGTGCTGGTCACGGGGGGCTCAAAGACATAGGCCTGGGTGGCCAGGCGGCAGCTCTCTTCCAGCATGATCATGGTGCGGCGCACGTTGACGTAGCGCCAGTCCAGGCTGTTGCCGTCCAGCGTGCGTGCGCCCCACACCAGCACACCTTCGCCGATGAAGCTGCGCAGCGCGTTGATGGACTTGCCGCTGGCGGTGACGTTGAGGTCTTCCTGCTCGGTGTGTGAGATGTCCACGGCGGGCTTGACGGCCCCGGCCACGCTGACGTTGGCGGGCGCCTTCCACACACCGCGTGTGTTGTCCACCAGGGCGTACAGGCCTGCCACTGCGGCCGATGGGGGCATCAGGTTGAGCAGGCCCAGCGCTGCATCCATGGCCAATGCGTACAGCGCGCTGGTGGCCAGCAGCGTGGTGTGCAGCAGGGCGCGCTCTTCGGCGGTGGCGGTGGGCTCACGCAAGGCCAGCAACAGGGCCAGTTTCTGCGCCACCTTTTTGTCGTCGCTTGTGGCTGCCGCTGTGGCACCGCCCAGGCCCCACTCGGCGCCGATCAGGTCTGCCAGTTCGGCCGGGTTGGCGATGTTTGCCGTGTCCATGTCACGGGCCTGTGCCAGCGTGGTGTGCAGCCACGGGTAGTACGCGGCGCCGTAGCTCAACCAGTGTTTGCCGATGCCGCTGCGGAATTGGTCGATGCAGTTGCGGGCCTCATCGGCGTGGCTGCGGTCGCCGCCCCACACGTCGAGGATGGCAAGGCGGTTATGCATGTCGCCGCCACAGTGTTTGAGCATGGCGGTTTGCACCGTGGTGCAGTCGGCGCTTGGCAACAGCACGGCGTCGGGCACCACCACCAAGGTCGGTTCCTGTTCTTTCAGCAGGGCCGTGAGGCCACCGACCAGGCCGTGCTGCGGGTCGCCCGCAGCGGTGTCGGCCGTGTAGCTACCTACCGAGACGATGTAGCAGGGCCCGCCCCCGTTCTGGAAGAAGTGGCGCAGCGCCTGGTGCAGCAGAAAGCGGCCCCCTTGCAGGCCCGCCGGGCGGCTGAGCCTGTAGGTCTTGCCACCGAGCTTGAAGGCGGCGTGCTGCCCGGGCGCGGCCGCCATGTCGGGTGCGGGCGTCACGGTGCTGGGGCCGGCCACTTCATGCACCGTGAACCTGGCCAGGGGCGCGCCACCAAAGTGGCTGTGGAATTCGTCCATGGACGCAATGCGCCAAGGCTTGCCGGCCAGTGGCTTGCCGCCGCTGACGGCCTTTTGCGTGTGGCCGATGAAGGCTGGCACCGCCGTGGCGACTTCAACCACTGAATTGGGGAAGGCGTTTTTCTCGACGATGTAGACACCGGGTGTCTTCAAGACCATGGAGGCCTCCTGCTGCAACGGGCTGGGTGCTGCACACCTTAACGCGTCACACGCTCCATCCTGCGCCATTCGCTGGCCGACCCCTGGTTGGGGTTGGCGCTGGGGTCGTCGGTGCCCACCACACGCCCTTGCGCGTCGGTCCAGTAGTGCCGGTAGGTAGTGGGCAATTCCACGGCCTGTCGGTTGCCGTAGGGGTTGCGGTAGGTCTGCACGCCGCCCAGGGCCTCGCGCACGCCGGTGTTGCGGCGGTCCTGGCTGGCGTTGCGGTCGTCGGTGACTTGCTGCCAGTTGCGTTGTGATTCCTCGCGGTACAGGCGTGCCGCTTCGCCAAACGCCACCGAGTTGCGCAGGTTCTGCTGCATCAGGCCGCGCATGCCAAAGGCGCCGCCGTTGGTGGCTGCAATCTGGTCGGCCACCTGCGGCAGCCAGGTGGCGTAGTGGGCCCACTGGTCGGCCGGCGCCAGTGCGGCCGTCATGGCCATGGTGGCCGAGTCGTAGGCGGGTGCCACCGACACCTTGGCCACGCCTCGGTAGGCCACGCCACGGGCCCAGTAGGCCACATCAAACTCAAAAGCCTGGCCAAACCCGGCCGTGGGGCGGGCTTGGCGCGGCGCGCCGATCTGCAGGTTTTGTGGCTGCATCGCACTCAGCTTGTCATAGGCAAAGCGTGCGGGTGCCAGGTTCAGCGGCATACCGGCATTGCCCACCACCAGGGTCAGCGCCTTCTGGTCGGGCGACACCAGCGTCAGCGCAAACTGGCCGTCTTCACCGACTCGCCAGCCCTCGGGCAGGGCAAACGAAAAGTAGCGCCCCTGCCCGATGCGCAACTCGGCGGCAGCCAGGCCACTGGCCAACAGCAGCAGCAGGGCCACTGCGGCGCGCAGCCAGGCCGCAGCAGCGTGGGTCGGGAGAGTGGGGTGCGTTTGGTGGGGGAACATGGCAGCCTTGGGGTGGGCAGTGGGCCCGATGCACCCAGTGTCGGCCGATGCTGCAGGCGGCGCCATGATCCCGAGGTGTCAGGCGCGGGACACCAGATCGGCGCGCACCATAAATCGTTCCAGAGTGTTGGGGCCAAATGTGCTGGCCAGTGCCACGTCGCAGGCGTCGCGGCCACGCGCAATGAGCACGCGGCCGATGCGCGGTGTGTTGTTGCGCGCGTCAAAGGTGTACCAGCGGTCACCCAGGTAGGCTTCAAACCAGCCGGCAAAGTCCATCGTGCCCCAGGGCGGTGGCGTGCCGTGGTCGCCCAGGTAGCCGGTGCAGTAGCGCGCCGGGATGTTCATGCAGCGGCACAAGGCAATGGCCAGGTGCGCGTAGTCGCGGCACACGCCGACACCTTCGTTGTAGGCCTCCCAGGCCGTGCGCGTGCGCCTTGCGTGTTCATAACCGAAGCGGATGCGCAGATGCACAAAGTCGCAGATGGCCTGCACACGCGCCCAGCCGGTGGGACCATTGCCAAAGTGTTGCCAGGCGATCTGCGTGAGCAGATCAGTTTCGCAGTA
>CAZUKT010000588.1:0-2961 GCA_964620975.1 uncultured Rubrivivax sp.
TGCCACAGCGGGTCGTCCAGTGCCAGGCCTTGGTCCACCAGGCTGCGCGCCAGCGGCGTGTCGCGCGTAAACAGTGCCGGCAGCTGCGAGCCCAGCGCCACGCGCGCCGCGCCGGTGAGCGTGGCCATGTCGATCAGCAAGTCGGGCTTGCTCTCGGCGCCGTAGGTGAGCGCGTCACACAGGATCACGCGGCCTTCGGCGTCGGTGTTGCCGATCTCGATGTGCAGGCCGCTGCGCGTCTTGAACACGTCACCCGGGCGGAAGGCGTTGCCCGCAATGGCGTTTTCTACCGCCGGGATCAGCAACTGCAGCCGCACCGGCAGGTTCAGCGCCATGACCATCTGCGCCAGGCCCAGCGCATTGGCCGCGCCGCCCATGTCCTTTTTCATCAGGCGCATGCCGTCGGCGCCTTTGATGTCCAGCCCGCCGCTGTCAAAACACACACCCTTGCCCACCAGCGTGATGCGCGGGTGCTTGGGCTTGCCCCAGTTCAGCTCTATCAGCCTTGGCGCGCGCGTGGCCGCCCTGCCCACCGCGTGCACGGCCGGAAAACCCGGCAGCAGCTTGTCGCCCACCGTCTGCTTGAAGGTGGCGCCGTGCTGGCGCGCCACCAGGCGCACGGCCTCGGCCAGTTCGGCCGGGCCCATGTGTTCGGCCGGTGTGTTGACCAGGTCGCGCGTGCTGGCCATGGCCGCCGCCACGATGAGCGCCCGCTGCGCCGCAGCGCTGGGTGGCAGTTGCAGTTGCGCCGGGGCGCGGCGAGCGGGTTTGTACAGGTCAAACTGGTAGCTGCCCAGTTCCCACGACAGCGCTGCGGCTTCAGTGTGCAGCGCCAGGCCTGCATCGGCCAGGTGGTAGCTGCCTTCGGGCAGCGCCTGGGGCAGCGTGGCCAGCGCCCAGGGGTGCGCCGCGCTGCGCACGCCGGCCCACACCGCCAGCAGGCTGCCATCGGCAGCGGGCAGCAAGGCGTGGGTGTCAGGCGCACCGGCAAAACCCAGCGTCTTGAACCAGCGCTGCGTGGCGGGTGGCATCGCGGCAGCCAACGCCGCAAAGCCGGCGGCCGTGGTGGCGTGGATGGGAATGCTGCCGCGTGTGGGCTTGCTGAGCTGAACGGTCATGGTGTGGGGTGCAGATGCCAAAAGGCGGATTGTCGGCGCTGAGGGTTGGCATTGCGCAGGAGCCACCGGTTGCCAAGCGCACGTCACCGCGAATCACACCGATCAGGCCACGCCTGCTGTCGATTCGCGCCCGCAGCCGCCACTTCGTCGCACGGGCCTGGCGGCTGGCGGGCCAGCGCCGCATCCTTCGGTCATCGCATCCCCACCCATGCACCACCCCAAGCATCAGGAGCCCCGAATGAACCCCTTCAAGCTGGTGACCCGCCCCGTCAAGAACATCACCGACGCCATCGTGATGCCGTTTCGGGCCCTCTTTGTGGTGGGCCTCACAGGCTTGATCAACGCCATGACGTACCACGGTGTGTGGTGGTTCAAGTGGGTGGCGCTGGGCATGGGCATTGCCGTGGTGGTGAGCCTGGCGCGCGCCGCCAAGACGCTGCTCTTGCTGGCCTTGGTGGCCTGGGTGGGCATGAAGATATACCAGCGCTACGGCGCCAGCGCCCGGGCCCGTTTTGACGACTGGGTGGCCACCGCCCAGCCGCAGGCTGCCCAGGTGCTGCAGGCCTTGCGTGGCACCGCCGCAGGCGCTGGCCCCAGCAGCAGCACTGCCGGGCCCGGCACCGCTTAAGCGTCCGCGCCCCGGCCATGCAAACGGGCCCTCGCGGGCCCGTTCGCGTTGCCAAATCTGGAGCCGGGCCGACATGGCCCCGGCGCCCGCCGTGTGTCAGGTCGTGGCAGGCGCCACGGCCGCAGACCGCTCGACGTGCCAGTCCACCAGGCGGCGCATGTTGCCCAGTGACACCCAGTGCAGGTGCACCAGCCCGAGCATGCCGTTGCGGTGCAGTTCGGCCACCACGTTGTCGGGCAGGGCCGTGACCTTGGCTTCGTCCACGGTCAGGAAGCCGTCCACCGTGTGCTGGCGGCCGTCGGGCATGGTGGCGTCAAAACGCATCTCGCGCAGCAGATCCAGTTCTTGCAGGCGCTGGCCCACCAGGCGCGTGCGCTGAATCTCGGCTTCCAGCGCTTCAAGCTGCTTTTGCATGGTCTGCAGCATCTCTGATGGCTTGCCTTCGGCGTCAAACAAGGGCTGGCCTTCGTCGGCATTGAGGCCCTTGAACGCGGTGTCCATGCAGACGGCAAAACGCGTTTCGTCCATGCGCGCAATGCAGAAGGGATAAAAACGCAGGATGGCCGGCATGTACTGCGCACGCCAACGCTCGCCGCTGACGTACAGGTTCTGGTTTTGCGTCAGGCCCAGCACGGCAATCGGGGCGATGGACTCGCGGCCGTCTGCGTCTTTGCCAGCCTTGACAAAGACGATGGGGAATTCGCGGCACACGTCGCCAAACTCCACCGCCGCCACAAAGATGGCGTTGAGCTTGTCGGCCACCGTCCAGTCGGTGATGGGCACCTTCAGCTTCAGATTGCGGTGCTGGGCACTGTCCACCGCAGCGGGCTGCATGTGCAGGTTTTGGTTGATCAAGAGTCTTCTCCAGGGGTTTCGGTGCGGGCAACCAGCACCTTGTCTACACGTTTGCCGTCCAGGTCAACGACCTCAAAGCGCCAGCCTTCCCACACCACCGCATCGGCGGTGTGCGGCAGGCGCCCCAGCAAGAGCATGATCATGCCAGCCAGCGTGTTGTAGCGGCCACGGTCTTCTTCAGGCAGCTCTTTCAGGTCCAGCCTGTCCTTGAGTTCGGTGACCGGGATCAGGCCGTCCAGCAGCCATGAACCGTCGTCGCGCTTCACGGCCCAGGCGTCGTCGTCGGTGGCGTTGCCAAACTCGCCTGTGATGGCTTCCAGCAGGTCACGCTCGGTGATCAGGCCCTGCACCGCCCCGTAT
>CAZUKT010000589.1:0-2961 GCA_964620975.1 uncultured Rubrivivax sp.
CAGCTTGTCCACTCTGATGGCGGACGCCGCACGCTGGGCGTTGCTCATGTCCTTCCACAGCAAGCCGGTGGCCGTGCCCAGGATGTAGTGATCCCAGATGGCCGGAAAGCCCCCATTTTGGGCACCGGAGCTACCGTTGGTGAAGGTCTGGAAGCCCAGGCCGTGTGCCATTTCGTGCTGCAGCACGGCCACAAAGTCCACCAGCGTGCCATGCTGACCATCCAGGCCCAGGTAGAAGAATGAACCGTCAAGGCAGCCCGGTTGGCCCAGGTTGACGTTGAAGTTGGCATTGATCTGCGCGGCGTTGGCAGTGCCCAGGTAGACCCCCGAAATCTTGTTGGCCAGCGCGTACGAATACCAGGTGTTGGCCTTGGGTGCGTTGGGAAAGTTGCGGAAGATGGAGGTGGCGCCGGCACTGCCCAACACCGCCGACGAGGCTGTGCATGTCAAGGCCGAGAACTGCGCGTTGATGATGATGGGCTGCGTGCTCGTCAGTGTGGCACCCCAAAGGTTGGCGGCGTAGCTGAACGCAATGAGTCGCTGCTCCCCCAAAGTGCCACCCGTATTGCCACCGATCTGGGCCACTGGCGTGGGGTCATTGAAGCCCACGCCGGCGGCATTGAGGTTGTTGATCACGATGGTGGCCGCCGCCTGCGCCTGCCCAGCGGCAAGCAGTGCGCCAAACAGCGCGCTCGCGGCCAACATGCCCTTGAGGCCAAAACACTTATTTGGCGTCATGGTGATGCTCCTTGCCGGCCTTGGCGGCGACTTGTGCACCGCGAAGTGCGCGGTTGGCGTGTTCTTCACCCGTGACACAAACCATGGTGATGCTGCCGTCGGCGTTGCGGCGCGCCACCGAATACTGCAGGCTGCTGGTGTCCAGCTCTTGCTCGACGGTGCCGTCGGCATGTTTGATCGGCTTCGGGCTGGGTTTGCCAGACAGCAGGCCCACCGGCCTGGAAGCTGTTGTTTTGGCTGCCAATGCCTTGGCCTCTGCCGCCGTTGGGGTGCGCAGTTGCCCCGTCTCTGCGTCGCGAGCAACGGTTTGCGCTTGCGCGGATGCCGTCATGCCCAAGCCAACAACGGTTGCCATGACAAGCCCGAGCGAAGTGGAAATACTTTGAAATCGCATGATCAGTTCCCCTCAAGCTGCCGCACGGCGGCGCAGCCACACACCGGCCAGGCCAAGGCCCAGCAGGACCGCAGAGGCCGGCTCTGGCACCGCAGTGACCAGCACGCTGTCGATGCCGATGTAGTTGGCGTCCAGTGCGCTGGCCACGCTGTACTCAAACCCGAACTGGATGACGGGTGAACTTGCGACCACCGGCACGGTGTACTGGGTCCAGGTGCTGGGAACGCTGGTGATGGCCAATTGCTGCGCCCAGCTGCCCGTCGTATTGATGTACACCTTCACGCCGTCAAGGAACCCGTCGCCTTCAGTGCGCAAATAGAAGCTCAGGGTGCCGCCGTCGGGTAGCGCCATGATTGGTGTGGCCAGCCAGTTGGAGATGGCACCAGTTTCGGTGCTGGAACTCAAGAAATTGGCCGCGATGTAGGAATCACTGGCGCCATCAAAAGCCGCAAACACACCTGCATTTCCCTGAAACCAGGGCTGGCCGGGTGATGTGCTGACGTTGCTCTGTATCCAACCCGCCGCAGAGAGCGTGGCCACGTCGTCAAAGCCCTCGCTCAGCACAGGTGCCGCCGCCTGGGCGCCGGACACGGCAACAGCCGCCAGCACGCCCAGCCACTTTTGTGAAATTCGCATGAATCCTCCTGCTCAGCAACCAGGGGACTTGGGTCTTCAATGGGTTTGACTGCCGCCAATACCAGCAACCGCGCCCGACCGGCCCCCGAACTTGCACACCCATGGAGTGCAACCTTGTGTCGGTGGCTCGGACAGCACACCAACGAGAGCCAAAGCCTAATGGACAGCGGCCACTTGTATGCCCCTCAAGTCAGGGGTAGGGATAACCCACAAACACGCGGCCCACTTGCAGCGCCGCTGAATCAGTCAGGCCGCCGTGGGGTTGTAGGCGGCAAACATCACCTGCGTGCCCAACTGGCCGTGTGAGTCACGTTCGAAGTAACGCAGCACACCTTCACGCGTGAAGCCCAGCGCGTGCTCGGCAAAGTGCAATGCACGGTGGTTGTCGGTTTCGCTCAAGGCTTGCACACGCGCCACGCCCAGGGCAAAGGCCATGTCCACGCAGGCCAACACGGCCTCACGCATCAGGCCACGGCCGGTGCAGCGCACGTCACCCACATAACCCACCTCGCAGCGTGGCGCTTCAAAGTGCCAGCTGTGCAGGTCAACGCGGCCCACGTACTGGCCGGTGTCGGACTCAAACGCGTAGTAGACGATGTACTCGCCTGCGGCCATGGTTTGCATGTCGTGGGCCATGAACTTGTCGCCCCACTCGGCGGTGCGTTCAGATCGGCCCCAGGCCACAAAACCCAGGTTGGGCATGGCCAGGTTCAGGCTTTCCACCAGCACAGCGGCAAATTCCGGCTGCGGCCCGCGCAGCCACAAACGCGGTGTGCGCAACTCTGCGGGGGCACGAAGCAGGTCTTGTGCGTCCATGCGCCCGCGCTTGCGAACCTTGTGTCAGGCGAGCTTGCCGTGGCAGCTCTTGTACTTCTTGCCGCTGCCGCAAGGGCAAGGGTCGTTGCGGCCCACCTTGGCCACGGGCGCATCACTCAGCAAACCGGTGTCGGCCACCTGCGAAACACCCCCATCGGCGGTGGGCGCGGTGTAGGTGACGTTGGCCAACTGGCTGGCCTGCTGCTCTATGGCCAACGCGGCTTCGGCGGCCTGGTCTTGAGACTGGATTCGCACCGTCATCAAGAGGCGCGTCACCTCCATCTTCACCACGTCGAGCAACTGCGAAAACAGCTCAAAGGCTTCGCGCTTGTATTCCTGCTTCGGGTTTTTTTGCGCGTAGCCACGCAGGTGGATGC
>CAZUKT010000590.1:0-2929 GCA_964620975.1 uncultured Rubrivivax sp.
CCGCCCGCCGGGGCCCGCCGATCTGTGCGGGGCCGTCAGGGAAGGCGCGGTGGCGGGTGTGCGCCCCAAGATCATGACCGTGGTGACGACCATGGCCGGCCTGGCGCCGATCATGTGGGACAGCGGCACCGGCTCGGAAGTCATGAGCCGGATCGCCGCACCGATGATCGGCGGCATGATCTCTTCGACCTTGTTGACGCTGGCCGTGATCCCGGCGCTGTATGCCCTGGTCAAGCAGTGGCAGATGGAGCGTGTGTCATGAGCCGCAACTTGTTCGCAGGTCAGTCATCCTTGCGGCGACGCAGCCTGGTGCTGGGTGCTGCCGGCGCGTCGCTTGCGCATCTCGCGGGCTGCGGTGGTGGGTCTATGGGCGACGGCATGGGCATGGCGGGGCAGGCACCGCTGGCTGATCCGTCGGCTGCCGCCAACCCAGGCCCGAACCTGCCTCTGGTGCCGCTTGACCTGGGCATGGCGGACACGTCGGGAGGTCGACGTTTTCAATTGGCGGCCCGGCGTGGCAGTGCCTCGCTGTCGGCTGCTGGCGCCGCTGACACCCTGGGCTACAACGGCCCCTTCCTGGGGCCGGCACTGCGCTTGCGCACGGGACAGAAAACGACGATCCGGGTGCAGAACGATCTGGCAGAGGCCACCACGGTGCATTGGCACGGCCTGGTCATCCCGGCCGATATGGATGGCGGGCCGCACCAGCCCATCGCGCCGGGCGAGCACTGGGACGCCAGCTTCACGGTGACCAACCCCGCGTCCACCTGCTGGTACCACCCGCACCTGCACGGCGCCACGGGGCGGCAGGTGGTTGCGGGGCTGGCCGGGCTGCTGATCGTGGACGACCCGGCCGCCGCCCCGGGCCTGTTGCCCGACACCTGGGGTGTGGACGACCTGGCGCTGGTGTTGCAGGACAAGCGCTTCACGGCGTCGGGGCAAATCGACTACGCGCTCACGGCCGCAGAAAAGGTCACTGGCTACGCCGGCGACCGGTTGCTGGTGAACGGCGCTTTCGGCCCCGTGTGGCAGGCGCCCCGGCAATGGGTGCGGCTGCGCCTGTTGAATGGTTGCAATGCGCGCAGCCTGGTGCTGCGCTTGAGCCACGCGGCAACGATGCTGCAGATTGCCAACGAAGCCGGTTGGCTGGCCAGCCCGGTGCTGCGCCCGTCCGTCACGCTGGGTGCTGGCGAGCGTGCCGAGGTGTTGGTGGACTTCTCTGCGGTGCCCATCGGCCAGGACAGGTTGCTCTACGCCGCCAGCGCCGACACAGGCATGGGGATGGGGATGGGCGGTGGGGCTGCGGCAGCAGAAGTCACGGCGCTGACGATGCGGGTCAGCCTGCCGATGCAAGCGGGAGCCATCGTGTCGCCGCCCGCTGCACTGCCCGCCGCAACGCCGGTGCGGGCCGGTGCGGGTGCGGCGACGCGCTTTTTCAGCCTTGACGGCGGCATGATGGGCGCGCCGTTCGCCATCAACGGTCGGCGCTTCGACATGGGTCGCGTCGACTTCGCGGTGCCTGCCGGCACGGTGGAAGTCTGGCGCTTCACCAACGCCACCGGCATGGCGCACCCCATGCACGTGCACGGTGTTCACATGTCGCTGATCGCGCGCGCGGGCAACCCGCCTGCGGCGCACGAACGGGGCCTGCGCGACACCTTCGTGGTGGATGCGATGCAGACTGTGAGCGTTGCCGTGCAAACACCCGCCGTGGCATCGGCGGTGCCGCTGATGTTCCATTGCCACATCCTCGAGCACGAGGACGCCGGCATGATGGGCCAGTTCATCAGCGTCTGAAGGTGTCAGGCTTGCGCGTGCGCCACAGCCACCAGGCGCTGACCGTGATGGCGCCATAGTTCAGCAGCAGCATGCCGGGTGTGTTCCACGCGAAGCCATCAACCGCGCTGGGTGAACGGGTACAGCACCGCCACGGCAACCATCCACGCGGCATTCAAGGCGCCGCCGCCGACGGTGGCCGGGCTGGCGGCGCTCGCGCAATGGCGGCACTTTGCTGAACTGCGGCAGCACCGCTTCTGGACCTGGCTGCCGGCGTGTGCCGCAGCGCAAGGTGCGCTTTCAGGGGCGGGGTTCTTCACTTCGCAGCCACGGTGATCTTGCCGACCATGCCGGCCTGGTAGTGGCCGGCGACGAGGCAGGCAAAGTCGAACTTGCCGGCACGATTGAAGGTCCAGACGATCTCGCCCGTCTGGCCCGCCGGCACGTGCGCCATGTAGGGTTCGTCGTGCTCCATGTCGGGAAACCTGAGCATCAGCGCGGCATGCTCGTCGAGTTCCTTCTTCGTGCCCAGAACAAATTCGTGCAGCATCTTGCCGGCGTTCCTGACCACGATGCGCAGCGTGTCGCCTTGTTTGACGGTGAGCGTGTCTGGGGTGAAACGCATGCGGTCGGACATGGTGAAGACCACCGTGCGGCTGGCGGCGCGGGCCTCGCCCGCAATGCCCCAGTCCTTCTGTTCCAGCTTCAGCGCCGGGGGTTTCTTGCCGTGGTTGTCGGCATGGGCCGCGCTGGGCAGCGGGCTTGCCAGTCCCAAGGCCAGGCTGGCGGCAAGGAGCAGGTTCTTGGTGAGTTTCATGCGGATTCCTTGGGAACTTGTGCCGATCAATGGCCGGCATGGCCAGCGGGTTTGCGGACTTTGACTTCGGTGTCGGTGGCGGGCCGGGCCAGCGGGGGCATGGTGCCGGTGCCTTCGGCCTTGAAGCGCGCCGGGTCGGGCAGCGCCCCGGTGAATTCGTAGGCCACCGTGCCCGGCGGGGGCTGGTACCAGCCGGGGTCCTTGTAGTCACCTGCCGGCTGACCCTGGCGCACCTTGAGCACGCTGAACATGCCGCCCATGCCCACCGCGCCGTGGGGGCCGGCGCCGGTCATCATGGCCGCCGTGTTGTCCGGCAGGGGCATCTCCATCTCGGTC
>CAZUKT010000591.1:0-2913 GCA_964620975.1 uncultured Rubrivivax sp.
GGCCCTGCGAGACCCGCTGCAGGTGATGGACTGGGTCAACCTCTACGCGCTGGCCGTGAACGAAGAAAACGCCGCCGGCGGGCGTGTGGTGACTGCGCCCACCAACGGCGCGGCCGGCATCGTGCCCGCCGTGCTGCACTACTACAGCCGCTTCGTGCACCACAGCACCGACGCGGGCGTGGTGGACTACCTGCTCACTGCCGCTGCCATTGGCATGCTCTACAAAGAAAACGCCAGCATCAGCGGCGCCGAAGTGGGCTGCCAGGGCGAGGTGGGCGTGGCCTGCAGCATGGCTGCCGGGGCGCTGTGTGCGGTGATGGGCGGCACGCCCGAGCAGGTAGAAAACGCCGCCGAAATCGGCATGGAACACCACCTGGGCCTGACCTGTGACCCGGTGGGCGGCCTGGTGCAGATCCCCTGCATAGAACGCAACGCCATTGCGTCGGTCAAGGCCATCAACGCCGCGCGCATGGCGCTGCGTGGCGACGGCACGCATTTTGTGAGCCTGGACCAGGTCATCAAGACCATGCGCGACACCGGCGCCGACATGATGACCAAATACAAGGAAACAGCACGCGGCGGGCTGGCGGTGAACATCGTGGAATGCTGACTTCCTGACAACACCTGATACGCGGCCTTGTGTTTGATCAAGGCGCGGCGTGGCGGGCGGGCAAAGAATGCGCCAAGGCGCTTTTTATTGCGCCAGCCACCAGGACTCGCCATGGCGCTTGCCGTTGAAGACCCGATTCAAGTCGAACTTGCCCCGGGAGGCTTGCTTGCCGGCATGAACCGCACCGCGCTATGGCGGCTGCAGTCAGGCGCCCTGCGTGTGCACAACACTGACGCAGGCGGCCTGCAAACACTCGTCGGCGTGGCTTTGCCCGGTGACCTGATCGGCCTTGAATGCCTGGTGGGCGAATTGCCCAGCACGTCTTTGCGCGCACTCATCCGCAGCCGCGTGGTGCTGCTGGGGCAAGGCGACACCTTGCTGGCCCTGCAAAGCAGCGCCTCGCAACCCGACCTGCTGGTGCAGGCCCTGGTGCAAAGCCGCCGCCAGTGCCGCGACAACATGCGCCTGCGCACCGGCCCCGTGGCCGAACGTGTGAAGTGCCTGCTGCTGATGCTGTCTGACCCAGGCAAGACCACCACCCGGCTGGCCGACGTGGAAATACCCTGCGCGCTGCCTTCGCTGCGTGACATGGCCATGGTGGTGGACTCGGCCCCCGAGACCGTGTCGCGTGTGCTCGGCAGCTTGCGCCGGCTCGACGTGCTGCACGACCGCAAGCCCAAGAGCGTGAGCTTCAACCGCATTGACCTGGGCGAAACCAAGGCCGTGCCAGGCATGACGTCGAGCAGCATGCCCGTTTGCCGCACCGCCCTGCGCGACCTGGCCTGACGGGCGGGTACGCCGGCCGCTGCGCGGGCGCTTCAAGTCCTGGCGCCCTGCGCCGATAAAGCCGGTGGATGCGCGTGGTGACTGGCCAGGGGCCGGGGCTGCGGCATTGCGCAGGGTCGAAGCGATCCCTGCCATAGCTGCTGGCGCGCCAGAAAAGCGGTATCCCCCGCCCGACGCGCTGTGTGGTCTGCGCCGACTGGAAAGCTCACCATGATCAACTTGCACACGCTGCGACTGACGCAGAAGTTCATCATCATCGGCCTGCTGGCCCTGGTGATGACGGCTGTCCCCGCTGGTTTTTACTTTGCGCAAACCGCGCCCGTCATTGCCGCAGCCGAGCTTAAAGACAGCGGCCTCGCGCCGCTGGTGGCGCTGCAGTCGGTGGTGCGGCTGACCCAGCAGCACCGTGGCCTGGCGGCCGGCATGCTGGGCGGCAACACCAAACTTGAAGCACAGCGCCCTGAAACGCGTGACGCCCTGGCCAAGGCCATGGCCGACTTTGAAGGCCTGCTGGGTGCAGCCGCCTTGCCGCAACGCAAGGCCCAGTGGGCCGAACGCAAACAGCGCTGGGCCGCCCTGGAGCAGGCCGTGTCGGGCAAGCAGCTCAAGCCCGCGCAAAGCTCGGCAGAACACACGGCCCTGATCGCCGAACTGCTGGCGTTCAACGGTGGCTTGCTCGACGACTTTGGCTTGTCCTTGGACCCCCACGCCGACAGCTACCCGCTGATCATGGCCGCCTTGGTGGACGCCCCGGCGCTGGCCGAGCGTCTGGGACAGATGCGGGCCCAGGGCACCGGATTCCTGGCCACCGGCTCGATGGCGCCTGAAGCCCGGGCCACCTTGATGGCCGTGAAGTCGCGCGCTCAAGAGCTGTATGGCGAAATGACGGGCAACCTGGGCAAGAGCACCGCCATCAACGCCAGCCTGAAGGCCAACCTGGGCGACAAGGCCGAGGTACTGAAGGCGCAGATCGCGAGGACACTGGCCGTGGCTGAACAAGATCTCATTCAGGCCACTGAACTGAAGATGGCGCCCGAGGCCTACTTTCAGACATTCACCGAGACGATCAACAGCGTCTACGCCTTCAACGCCGTGGCGTTGAAGGATCTGTCGCAGTTGCTCACGGCACGTGCCAGCGGGATGCGGCATGTGCAGTGGATCATGATCGCCAGCTTGGCCGGGCTGCTGCTGGCTGCGGCCACAGTGGCCTGGTCGTTTGCACGCGGCATCTTGCGCCAGCTGGGCGGCGAGCCGGCCTATGCACGCGAGGTGGTGCAACGCATTGCGTCGGGCGACATGTCCCAGACCGTGCACCTGCACACCGGCGACGGCACCAGCTTGCTTGCGGCCATGGCGCAGATGCAGGCCAGGTTGGCCGACGTGGTGGCGCATGTGCGCCAGAACTCTGAAAGCCTGGCCGGGGCCAGCACAGAAATCGCGCAGGGCAACCTCGACCTTTCAGTCCGCACCGAGCAGCAGGCGTCCTCCCTGGAGGAAACCGCCGCCACGACCGAGGA